>JBPCPQ010000362.1:0-4972 GCA_050999015.1 Pyrinomonadaceae bacterium
GAAAACCAGATTGCATCCCGGCTTTTAAACGCTGGGGACAATTGGTGAAAGTATTCGTGCCGCGCCAGCGACGATGGGGTTAAATCGTCGCTGCCGCGACGTGAAATTGATCGGCATTCTGACCGTGCGTTAAAACGCACGGCTAAGGTCAATTGCCGCGACGCGGCACCAGCAGTACAGCTTGTTATCGGCCCACATGTAAAAATCAAAGTGGCAAAAGCACCGTCAACAATTTACGTCTGTCAGAACTGCGGCCATCAGTCGCGCAAGTGGCTCGGAAAGTGCCCGGATTGCGGCGAGTGGAACTCGCTTGTTGAAGAACGCGCGCGGCCTGTGGCCTCTAAACCCGGAGCGGCGGCGCGCGGCGGATTCACTTTGCGGCAGGTCAAACCCATCGCGTATAGCGACATCGAATCACAGGACGATGCGCGCATCTCGTCCGGCATCACCGAGTTTGACCGCGTGCTCGGCGGCGGCATCGTTCCCGGCAGCCTCGTGCTGATCGGCGGCGAGCCGGGAATTGGGAAATGTCTCGCCGGTACAAGCCGAGTTCTTGACCCGACTACGGGCGCGTGGCTGCCGATCACGGAATGGAAGCAGAAGCGACGAGCGGTCTTATCTCTCGATTCTTCAACGAACCGTTTATCAGCGCAGCCTGTGACGGATTTCTTCGAGCAAGGGATTCGTCCAATCGTCGAAGTTAAAACCCGACTCGGGCGCACGCTGCGTTGCACGGTCGGCCATCCTGTGCTGACGCCTTCAGGCTGGCGTGCTGTCGGCGATCTATCGTCTGGGGTGCGTATCGCCGCGCCGCGCTCTTTGCCTTATTTCGGCAATGAACAGATGGCGGAGTATGAGGTGAAGTTGATCGCTTACGTGCTCTCTGACGGTTCGGCGCAGAGCGATGTTAACGTCACAACTTCGACGCCGGAGATTGCCGATGATCTCGCCGATGTCGCGCGAAGATTCAGCGTGCAACTTAAGGTTTATGCGAAGCCGGACAATCGTGCGAAACTCTATCGTTTCGTCCAACCGCTCGGACATCGCGCCGAGGCACGGCAAAGGGTCGCCCTATCGCTCAAACAGATTCGAGCAGAATCCGGGATAACATGGGCGGCGTGGGCGCGCACGGCGGGCGTAAATTACGGCAATCTTAACGGTTGGCGACGCGGCAAGTGCGCGCCGAGCGCAATCGAATTGTGCGCGTTAGCCGATGCTGCCGACGCACGCCTTGATGCGCTCTCGCCAAAGGCGCGCGATGAAGCCGAAATGACAACTTCCGTCGCGCGCTTCCTTGCATCCGTCGGCCTGCGCTTTACAGTTGCCGCGACAAAGTTTGTTCCACCTCGCATCTTTCGTTTGCCTCGCGCGCAGTTGGCAGTCTTTCTGAAAACTCTTTTCTCGTGCGACGGTTCCGTCTATGTCACACATCGCGGCCAAGCCGGAGTATCGTATTCAACGATCAGTAAGCGACTGGCGCAAGACGTGCAACATCTCTTACTCCGCTTCGGTTTCGTTGCTAAATTGCGAACGAAAAAATCGCAAGTCAACGAACGACCTTATGTCGCGTATGAAATTCAATTGCTCGGCACGCGCGAAGTCAAACGTTTCTTGAACGAAATCGGAATCTGGGGACGCGAAACGGCCAAAGCGAAGATTGCCGCGCTGCGAACATCAAAACTAACGTCAACTCGCCGAGACGTTGTTCCGACCGGAGACGAGTTTTGGAGACGATTACGCGAGATCACCGGCGGGGCGAGTTTCGCTGAGATTCCAAGGCGCGCGAAACTTAAAATCAAAAATCGCCGTCACGAACGCCCGCTTTGTCGTCGAACTCTGATGGCTCTCGCTGGCGCATATCCATCAACTTACCTTCAGGCGTTAGCTCACGGGGATGTTTACTGGGATGAAATTGAAAGCATCGCTCCGGCGGGCGAAGAAGTTGTCTATGATCTCTCTGTGCCTTCGCAAGCGAATTTCGTCGCCGATGATTTGATTGTTCACAATTCAACATTACTGGCGCAGGTGGCGGACAAGATGAGCGGGCGCGGCCTGAAGGTGCTCTACATTTCGGGCGAAGAGTCGGAGCGGCAGATCAAGATGCGCGGCGAGCGTCTCGGCATTGAGGCGACGAATCTCTACCTTCTGTCGGAGACGAATCTGGAACTCATCTTTGACGAAATCGAGCGCGACGAACCGGGTGCGATCATCGTTGACTCGATTCAGACCGTCTACTCCGCGAAGATCGAATCCGCCCCCGGTTCCGTGTCGCAGGTGCGCGAAGTCGCAGGACAATTCTTGCTGCTCGCAAAGAATCGCACGATCCCCGTTTTCCTCATCGGCCACGTCACCAAAGAGGGAAACATTGCCGGACCGAAAGCTCTCGAACACATCGTTGATACCGTGCTGTATTTCGAGGGCGAGCGCCACCACAACCATCGCATCATCCGCGCGACGAAGAACCGTTTCGGTGCGGCCAATGAGCTTGGCGTCTTTGAGATGACCGGCGAAGGATTAGTGCCGGTCGCCAATCCTTCGGAGATGTTTTTGCAGGAGCGCCCGCAGAACGTCGCCGGGTCAATCGTGGCGGCGTGCATGGAGGGGACGAGGCCGCTGCTGGTTGAGATTCAGGCGCTCGTGTCGGGGTCGAAGTACGGCACGGGGCGGCGCATGGCGCAAGGATTCGACGCCAACCGCATCGCACTTTTAATCGCCATGCTTGAGAAGCGCGTTGGCTTTCAACTCATCGGCGACGACGTATTCGTCAACGTCGCCGGCGGCTTGGAGATTGACGAACCGGCGGCAGACTTGGGCGTCGTCGCGGCCATCGCATCGAGTTTTAAGAACACGCCGATTGACCCGCACACCGCTGTCTTCGGCGAGGTCGGGTTGACCGGTGAAGTGCGCGGCGCGATGCAGGCACAGTCGCGCGCCCGCGAGGCGCAGACGCTCGGCTTCAAAAAGATCGTGATGCCGGCGTCGAACACCGCTGGCCTAGAGCGCCTGCTCGGCCTTCGCGTCGTCGGCGTCCGCTCGGTCGAAGAAGCTTTGGACGAACTCTTCTAACGGAAGATGTCAGATGCTGGATGTTAGATGTCAGTGAAGACCGCTCGCCCTAGCATCTGACATCTAACCTCTGACCTCTACTCATTATGCCCGGACAAAATCTTCGAGGTTTCACTGAGCGCGTCGCGCTCGTCACAGGCGGCGCGGGCGGCGTCGGGCGCGCGGTCGCGTTGCAGTTGGCGCTTCAGGGCGCTTATGTCATTGTCACTTTCGCGCCGGGGGATGAAGCGGGCGCGCGGGTCGCAAACGAACTGCGCGAGATGGGGACACTTGCGCACGCAATCGGGGCGGACGTTGCGCGGAGTGAGGACGTGCGCCGCACGTTTTCGATTGTCGAAGACACTTACGGGCGGCTCGATTTACTCGTCAACGCGGCGGACGAGCGGCGTGATGCGGCGCTTGAGGATTTAACGGAAGATGACTGGGACATTGTGTTGAGCGTTTCGTTGAAGGGCGCGTTCCTTTGTTCGCAGGCGGCGGCAAGGTTGATGCGCAAGCGGCCTTCTGCGGCAATCGTTAATCTCGCTTCGGAAGCGGGGTTGAACGGGCGCGGAGCGGGCGCGAATTATGTCGCCGCGCAGGCGGGATTGATCGGTCTGACGAAAATTCTGGCGCACGAGCTTGCGCCGCACGTCCGCGTCAACTGCGTCGCCGCCGCAAACGTCGAGATCAGTGATGTGATGGAGCGGCACGCGGCGCGAGTTGGTCTTGAGAACGACGCTGTTGAGAGTGTTCCTGCTTCATTGTCTCCCTCGCTCGCGCCGGACGAAGTGGCGCGGGCGTGCGTCTATCTGCTGTCATCCGAAGCAGGCTCAATCACCGGGCAGACGCTTGTCGTCAGCGGGCGACTTCGGAAGAACGAGGGATGAAGCAAAGCGGGGGTCGGGGGCCGGCGACAAGGGACGTGTTTTCTTCTGCTGACCCCCGACCCCTATAGCGAATTGCGATTGCGTGAAGCCGGCAGCGCGGGCATCTTGCTCGCCGACGAGCCGCGAGGCGAGTCAATTCTTCGCGCTGACGCGCTCATGGCGGGCGGGACGCCCGCGCTCCCAGCGATAAGCGGTCTCACTCAATCGCAAACGGCTATCTTCTGATTCCTCCGCCCATTCTGTAACTTGTTCGTGACGCATCGCTTTGGGGCGTGTTAATATCCTGACGCCATGCGCATGGACATCATAATTATCCGAGTGGTTTTTATCTCCATTCTCGTCGCTGCCGGCTACGTGTTACATCCGGTTGCGGGAGACGGCCTCATTTCGGCGGGCGTCGCGTTCGCCATCGCCGTCGCCATTATCTTCTTCGAGATGCGTATTCAGCGCGCGTCACTACGGACGTTGATCGGCGCGGCCATCGGCTCGATATTAGGAATCGTCGGGGCGTTTCTGATCGGCATGCTGATTAGCCATCAGGAATCGCCGGCAGTTGCGCCCTCGGTGAAAACCTTTCTCACGCTGGCGCTCGCATTCTTGATGGCCTACATCGGGTTGATGGTTGGCGCGGCGAAGGGCGACTACCTTGAGTTGTCGGCGCTCGGCGGCATCTTCCGTGATAAGGGAGCGCGCCGCGATTACAAGATTCTCGACACGTCCGTCATAATTGACGGGCGCATCGCCGACATCGCCGAGACGGGGTTCCTGAGCGGCACGATTATCATCCCGCAGTTTGTGTTGCGCGAGTTGCAACAGGTGGCGGATTCGCCCGACTCGTCGAAACGACAGCGCGGGCGGCGCGGCCTCGACATGCTCAATCGTTTGCAGGGCAACAGCACGCTCGAAATTCAGGTGGTTGACACCGATTTCCCGGCGGTCAAGGAAGTTGACCTGAAACTGCTCGAACTCAGTAAGCAACTCGAAGCCGTCGTCGTCACGAACGATTTTAATTTGAACAAGGTCGCGCAACTGCACGG
>JBPCPQ010000369.1:0-1542 GCA_050999015.1 Pyrinomonadaceae bacterium
AAGTCCGAGAAGCGCGCTCCCGCCCAATTAACAATCACGCTCCAACCCTCGATACATTTGAGTTCCGTCGTCATCTCGACGCGCGGCAGACGCTTGATGTCGTCAAGGGTTAAGAGCAGCCCTTCTCCTTCCATCTTCATCGCCGGTGCGGTGTCCATGCGGGCGGGCGTGCTCGTGCCGGGCGCACTTTTCGCCGCAGGGTTTTCGTGTCGCCCGCTCGAATCGTCTCCCGCTTTCATATTGTCCATCGCCGTCTCATACGCGATGTTCGCTCGATACTGCTGATACTGTGCCGGGTTAGCGACGCCGACGACTTGCAGCCGCCATGTTTCAGGATTAAAGCCTTCGGACATTCCTTCGCCGCCGTTGACTCGCGGTTCGCTCGCACGCGCGCGTGGAAATTCCGGCGCAAGGCGAGCGGTGCTGAAGTAGCCTTCGGACAGTCTGCGGTTGAACTCGTGCGACAGGCGCAAGGGCGCGGGTATGCCGTCAGCATCCGCGCTCGACTTGAGCCAACGCCAACCGCCGTAACCCGCCAGCGCGGATGCACCGGCAATGAGAAACGTGCGACGCGAGCGACGACTCACATCGGCTTTAGCCGCTTCGTCGTTGACCGCTTCTCCGACGCGCCGCCGCTCTCCCAACAGCAACGCCGTGTTCTCCTCCTTCGTGGTCGAAGTATTATCCATGCTGAGATTGTCGCTTGTTGATTCCTGTTCACTTTGCACTTCTTGTTCATGCTGCTGCGCCATTTCTTCTTTGTTGATGTTGCGTGCGTCTTGTTCGCTCATGCGCGTGTCCCTCCCGCTTCCGGCGTCATCCGTCCCGGCATATCGTTTTCAATCGGCGTCGCGTCCGCCTTGACGACTTCGTAGCCGGTAATCATTGAACGAAAATTGTTCCACCCGGCCTTCACCACTTGCGCCACATGCACGACGAAGAACAAGACGTAGAGCACGGTGAGCCAAAAGTGTTCCCAACGCGCCCACTCATAGCCACCGAGCAAAATCGTCAACCAGCCGAATGAAACGGGTTTGTAGATGGCAAGCCCCGTGAGGAGCGAGCCGGCGCCCATCACTATCACGCTCGTGTAAGCGATCCGTTGCGCGTCGTTATACTTGCCTTGCGGCGGATGATACTTGCTCAAGTGCAAGTCGTAGAGCGTGACCTGCATCGCCCGCTTCAGCGAACCGGGAAGAGGAACGAGCGCACGCCACTCGCCGGAGATGATCGTGTAGAGCACGTAGAGCGCGCCGTTAATGATGAAGAACCACATGAAGAAGAAGTGGAGTGCCATGCCTTCCGCTAAACGAAACGGAATCCCCAACGCTTCAAACCATGATGGCGGGAAGAAGTGAAAGAGTTCATAACCAAACAGGCGAATCCCATAAACGGCGTTTGACCAATAAATCAACATGCCGCTCCAGATCATCAGAAACAACAATGGAAAGTTAATCCAATGCAGCCAGCGTATTGCCAGCAGGTGTTTCTTCTCCAATCGTTTCATAAACGCTAATACTCCTTCGGAATAATCCGCCCCGA
>JBPCPQ010000235.1:0-10144 GCA_050999015.1 Pyrinomonadaceae bacterium
GCCATCGGATGCAGGTTTAATCGTCCGCCGAGAATGCGCGGCGTGAGAACATACCCTTCAATACTTTGAACGATGATGAAGACTCCGACGATGGCCCCGATGTTCCAAAGTTCGCCCCCGTCCGCGAGAGTAAATCCGCACGCGAGGACGAGTCCGAGCAGCGTCCCGACGTAAGGAACAGCATTTAGTAGTCCCGCCAGCGCGGCGATGCCCGCCCATGCCGGAACGCTGAGAAGCGCAAATCCGATGGCGTAGAGCACGGCCATAATAAGTCCGATCAGAAGTTGACCGCGGACATAAGTTTCGAGAATGCGTCCCGATTCATCAAAGAGGCGACTGAAGGGATCACGGAATCGTGGCGGGATGAGGCTCTCCGAAGAATCACGCCAGTTGCCGAAATCAACCAGAATATAGAAGACGAAGAACGGAACCAGTAACAAATCGAGCGAAGAGACAACAATGGACATCAGACCGGACTCACCGCCGCCCACTTCAACCGCCGTCGAGCCGATAGCCGCGGCGGGGTCGCTCAGGAATTGCTCAATCCTGTCGCCGCCAATTCGCTCGACGCTCGGCCAGTAACGCTTGAGCATCGTCCGTTGACGAGCCGCGTTCTCGGGCGTGAAATTGCGGGCAATCTTTTGACTGGCATCGCTGCTCTCCGCCCAGAGATCGGGGATGACGAAAGCCAGAAAGGCGGTGATGGCAAGAGTCACGACCAGAATCGCAACTAGCGCGGCCATCGTCCGGGACAGCCCGCGTTTTTCTCCCTGATGAACGATAGGATTAAGTAGATAGGCGAGAGCGAAAGAAGCGAGAACCGGAATGATGGCAACGCGCCCGACGACGTAAAGGAAATAGACGATTAGAACTGACAGAACAACGGTGGGCACCCAACGCAGCCACCAAAAAGGAGACCGCTCGTCTGGCGGTTTCGAGTTAAACCAAACGTTCCTTACCATGATGCAATCTGTCGCTCCGAAACATACGGAAACTTTCAGTGTGAAAAACTATTGACGAAGCATCGCGCATTCACATGGCGATTGCAAGGAACGTCACTTTCTCGAAAAGTGCGCGGCGAGATAAACATTACCCCGCCGGATTGCTCAACAAGCGTCAGTAGTAACGCGAGTGCGGCGGTCTTGCGTTGATGACGGTTGCGCTTACTGCGCCGCGCCAATCGGGTCGCCTTGTGGACGCGGCAGCGGCAGCGTCTGTTTACGCAGTGCGTCGGGGCGATTCAGGAAACGCTCAATGTCCTGTTGCGTCGCGTAGCGGTGCGCGACGGTGGCGCGTGGAAGAGGCGTCGTTGTTTGTCCGAGTGTGGTCATCAAGTTGCGAAGCGCGAGGGTGGCGACGGCGCGGACTTGCGGCGCGGCGTCGGCGTTTGCCGCCAAGTCCATCAGGCGCGTGACCGTCAGGCTTTGCACGGCGCGCGCGACTGTTGCCGCGTCAGCATCCTTCGGCGCGCTCGTTCCCCAAGTCGCGGCGACGAGCGCCTCAACTACGTCCGCGAAATCTGGATTGGCCGCGTCGTGTGCGTGAAACTGAATGAGGCGGGCGGCGCGTTGATGCTGGAGCAATTCGGTGACGGCGAGATCGGCGGCGATGGAGGCAGCCGCGATTGGAGCGAAAACCGGATCGGTGCGTTTGGTGAATAACTCAGGAGTGCCGCCGTCGTAGCCGAACGCGCGCGGCGGAATCAACCCGACAATGCGTGGCGGGATGACGAGTTCGTTGAGCTTGATCGTGTCGAGCACGGCGCGGAGGGCTTCGCGCTGTCGCGCCGCTGGGACGACTTCATGTACACGCGCCGGCGTCGCACCCGCAGAGGTCTTCACGGCGTAGGTGTAGTAAACGCCGCCGAGAGATTTGGCGGCGGCCTGAAGTTGGTAGCGGTGATGAAGGTAGAGCGGCAACAGTTTGGCTTCGAGCAGGGAGAGCGGCGTGCCCTGTTCGATGTTGCCGAGGCCGAACTGATTGAGACCGATGCGCCGCACTTCCATCTCGTGACGAAGCATTGCGATGGGGTCGTCGCCGTTGTCCCAGAGGTTGGCGAGCGGGTGCGCCGCGCCGGCCGGACGCGCGTCCGCGTCCGAGATAAACAACATGCCGGAAGCCACGCCTTCGTTGAGTATGCTTTCGAGTCCGGCGGCTTCGTCCGCGCCCGCAGGGAATTGCGCGTAGGCATACTTGATCGCAAACTTGTCGTAAGCGCCGATGCCAATCGCGTAAGCGTTCGAGAAATCGAGTCGTCCGTTTTTAATCTCGACCATCGGGGCCGGGTAATCCATCACCGACGCGCGCCCGTAGGTGCTGGCCGCGAAATTGTGCGCAAGGCCGAGCGTGTGCCCGACTTCGTGCGCCGAGAGTTGACGAATGCGCGCCAGCGACATCGCCGCCGAATCGTCTGCCGGGGCGGACGCGAGCAGGTAGTCAACTTCCGGCATCATGCCGAACCCGCAACTTCTACCCATCATTCCGTTCTTCGCGGCGGCGTTTGAATATGGCGGAATCAATCCGGTGCCGATGAGAAAGTCCTGACGGGCGCGTTGCGAATCGAGCGTGACGTTGCCTTTGATGATCTCGCCGGTGCGCGGGTCAACAATGCTGCTGCCGTAAGCCCAGCCGCGCGTCGAACGATGCACCCACGTGATCATGTTGAAGCGCACGTCCATCGGGTCGGCGTTGGCGGGCAGCACCTTGACTTGAAATGCGTTGCGAAATCCGGCAGCTTCAAAGGCGGCACTCCACCACGACGCGCCTTCAACGAGCGCGTCACGAATCGCTTCGGGAGCGCCGTTGTCAACGTAATAAACAATTGGCTTGATCGGCTCAGAGACGGCAGCCGAAGAATCTTTCTTTTCGAGTCGGTGGCGAACGATCCAATGCTTCTCCAGTGGGGCGGTAATCGGCGACGCGTAATCGTAAAAATCTATGCCGTTAACGCCGACGCGCGGATCAAGGGGGCGGGGACGGTAGCGCCCGTCCGGCAACTCGACGAAGGAATGATGCTGGCGGACGGTCAGAGCGCGCGGCGCGGGAACCGTGTCGCGGACGAGCGCTCCGGGATCGTCGGAAAGGAACGTCAGCGTCGCCTCGATCTCGGTGTTCTTCGGAAAACCTTTTGTCTTCGGCAGATGAAGCGCGCTCCGTGATTCGTCAAGCGCGAACCGTCCCTGATTCGTTTCGCGCAGACGATTGCTGACCTCGTGAGCATCGCGCAGAAAAAAACCCGTCGCGTCTACGATCACGCGCTCGCCGTCAGCCGCTTCGATTTTGAAGCCCCACAGAACGGAGCGCGCGAACGATTCTTCGACGGCACGCCGTTCCGCCGCATTGTCGCTCGTCGCGCGGTAGCGATAGTTGGGTTCAATCATCAGCACTTTAGGGCCGACGCGCTCGAAGAAGACAACATGCGTGTCACCGAGTTGGCCGCGATCAAGACCGATAGGGTTGGAGCCGACGCCGGTGGGCAACGAAATCTGGTAGAGCATCTCGGCGTTCCACCGCGAAATCTCCATCAGCAATTTGCCTTCTTCGGCGTTCCAGTAGAGTGGAACGTAGCCGTCTATCTTCAGAAGGCCGGCGGTCATTTCAGTGACGGTTTTGACTCCCTTCACCGCCGCTTTGTCCTGCGCCGCGATTGGCAACGCCAGCAGCAGCACAAGCATTGTTGTCGTGATGATTGAATTTCGCATGGCTCTCAATGAGGTTAGAGGAATACGCCGCACACAACTGGCGAGACAATAGAGCGAGTCGGCAAAGATACTTTTACGTTCAAGCCCTCGCGCCGAAACATTTTCACAGCCGAATCTCTCCTTTCGTATCGCCGAACTGAATTTCGGTTCCGATTGCGAGGGTGACGCTACGGCCCGGCTCGACGTCTCGCACCGCGCCGTCGGCTAAGGTGATGACCCATTTATCTTTCGACGTGTTTTTGAGTCCCCAAATCTGAGGGTTCGTCGGGTGCGCCGCCACCTCGGCGACCGCTTCGGAGAAATCATACATCCTCCCATCGTCAACATGATGGGGAAACAGTTTGGCGTCGTAGTTCAGCATCACGATTGATTTGCCGATGCGGATGCGGGGCGGAAGTTGTAATACGGTCGCGCACGACCAGCACAGACCCGGATTCCCGCCCCGCGCTTTCAGCGCCCCGCCGTCGTAGAAATTTTCGAGCGAACAGTGCGGGCAGTAGAAGATGGCGTCGCGCAGGGAGACCATCGCCCCGCGCCATTCGCTCTCGCGGACGCGGCCGTGAAGCGGGTCGCGCATGCCGTCGGTGAATGCTCTCGTGAATATGTCGCGCAAAGATTGCGGGTAGATTCGCCAGAAGGCGAGCGCGTTGTCGTGGACGCCGGGGACGGGCGCGTTGGAATCGTCTTGCGGGTCGAAGATGAAGAGCGGTTCCGTCCCGTAGAGCTTCGTCATCGCGGGCAGGTCGAGGCATTTAATCTCCGTCTCCTTTCGACCTTCGAGCGGGTGCGCGACCATCAGCATGTAGAAGATCAGCACGGAGAGGGAGAAGAGATCGGTCTGCGTGCTCGGCACCGCCTCGCCGCGCACGACTTCCGGGGCCATAAAACGCGGCGTCCCCAGCACGCCCAGCACGCCCGCGCCGTCCACCGAGACGTTGTCGTTATCGGCGATCAGCACGTCGCCGTTGTCGGGGTCGAAGAAAGCGTTGCCGAAGGAGATGTCGCGGTAACACAATCCTTGCGAGTGGAGCAGAAGGTAGTTGTGCGAGAGATTGAGGCCGGCGGTCGCGAGCGCGCGGAAGGTCGGCTCAATGCGCCGCTTCATCAAGTCTACGATGTTCTTGAAACGCGGGGGGCGAAGCGGCATCACGTAACCGAAGCCGGCGACGCCGTCGGCCAGAGTGATTTCAAGCGGCCAGAGGAAATGTTCACTCGGCGGTCCCTTCCTCACCAGCAGCTCAATGGCCGCCCGTTGCTCCGGCGTCGCCATGTGCGGGAAGAACCATTTCAAGGCTACTGCTCCGCCGCCGAGCGTCGCTTTGTAAACTTCGCCCTGCCCGCCCGCGCCGAGCAGCGTCTCGGCGACGCAGGGCATGCCCGAAGGCTCACACTGAACGGTCTGCCCCGGTTTGAGCATCTGATCCATCTTCCGCTTCTCCCTCGTGCCCGACGGCGGCAAGTTTAACGGTTGCTTGTAAGTGGGGCAGGCATTCGGTGCGTCCGTGATTTTGGTGCATCGGTTTCGATCTCGCTCACACCTCTGCGCAGATTTTAGATTCTAGTTCTTGCCCCCGGTTAATCATTCATCTCAAAGTTTGCTTTGAAACGCCTTCAAAACTCAGTTTGACGGGCTTAATCAAACCTTTGTCGTCAAAATAGAGTCGTTCGATACAGGTCACGCGATTGTTGGCAGCCTTCTCTCCGAGCGGGCGGCGGTGATAAACGATATACCAGTAATCTCTCGCCGCGTCGTGCATCACCGAATGATGCCCCGCGCCCGTCGCCACCGCCGCGTCCTGCTGTAATATTTTCCCCACCCGCCGGAACGGGCCGAACGGCGAATCGGCGACGGCGTAGGCGACCGAATAATCCGGCCCCGTCCAGCCGCCTTCGCTCCACATGAAATAATACCTGCCGCCGCGCACGAACATCATCGGGCCTTCAACATAATTTTGCGGCGTGATTTCCTTGAACAAAGCGCCGTCGGCGAAAGGGACGATGGCGGTGAAATCTTCGTTGAGTTTGCCGATGTTGCAGTGCCGCCAGCCGCCGTAGATGATGTAAAACTGATCGTCTTTATCGCGGAACACGAACTGATCAATCGGCTGCGCGCCGTTGTAAAACTTGCCGATCAACGGTTTGCCCAGATGATCTTTGAAGGGTCCTTCGGGATTGTCGGAAACCGCCACGCCGATGCCGCCGATTTCGTCGTCGTTTTTAATGTCGTTGGCGCCAAAAAACAAATAGTATTTTTCGCCTTTTTTGACGACGGATGGCGCCCACATCGCTTTCCTGGCCCATTTGACGTCGCTCACATCCAGAATTTTTTTATGAGTCGTCCAACTAACGAGGTCCGGCGATGAGAAAGCGTCAAAGAAAATCTGATTTTCGTATTTGTCGGAGTAGGTTGGATAAATCCAATATTTGTCTCCAAAAATTGTCGCCTCGGGGTCAGCATACCAACCCTTCAGAATGGGATTACCGGATTTTTCGTTCGTTCTTTGCTGCGCCGCCAGCGGAGACAGAAATGACACTATGAGAAGGTAGGCGATGAAATAAAATTTCATATATCTAGAAATTACGGTCTTCAAGATCGGATCGTGATACGCCGGGCCGAAGCCTGTGCCCCAAAATTACGGAAGAGCCGGCATTTTTGCCTGCCGGCGCTGAAATGACGAGCAAGAATGCCTGCCCCACTCCGCTTAATTTATTACCACTAAACTCTCGCCCCGCCAGACTATTCTCTGTTACCGCTACGTTTGACCACGACGCCCGATTCCGTTTCCCACGCGGCCAACAAATTTCCCCTCAAGTCGCAATCCTCGACGCTCGCCGCGCTACCCTCTTTGACTCTGATTGCGACCTTCCCGTTGCGGTTGATATTGCACTGACGCATCGCCACGACACTTCCGCCGTGAATCGTCACGCCCGCGTCGGCGTTGCCGTACACGTTGCACCGTTCGATCAAGGCACGGCTTTCGTCGTGAATGAAAACACCGGACTTGCTTCCTCTATGAATCGTGCATCCGCGCATGACGGTGTTGCCGCCGCCTGTGATTGCGACTTCCGCTTCCGCGTGGCCGGAGATGACGCAGTCCTCCAGCAGGCCGCGGCCGTTTTGGTGGACGAAGACGCCGGAGTTTCGTCCGTCGTAAATGCTGCATCGGCGCAACGTCGGGTTCGCGTCTTCGCTGATGCCGACGCCCGCGAGTGCGTTTCCGAAGACCTCACAATCTTCAATCACTCCAGCGCCGCCCTGCCACACGGCGATGCCAGCGTTCTCCCCTTCAAAGATTCGGCACCCCTTAACCGAAGGCCTCGCGCCCTCCGTAATTGCGATGCCGACATTCGCGTTACGGTAGATGTCACATTCTTCGACGCGCCCCGCCCCGCCGTCGAAAAAATAGACGCCGGAGGCCGCGCCGTCGTGAATACGGCAGCGCCTGATAATGGGATCAACTGCCGCGCCGCGAACTGCGATGCACGAAAGCGAGTCGGAACTGATGTCGCACGCTTCGAGGGTCAACTCGCCGCGCGTGATGTCAATTGCGAAGAAGGCTTTGCCGGACTGCGCCGCACGCCCGCGCAAGGTCAGGCCGCGCACCACCGCCTTATCGGCACGCATCTCGACGCAACTCGCGTCCGCGCTCCTCACGATAATGTCTTCGGCGGCACCGTCGCCGACGATCTCGACGTGCTCATCAATCACGATGCCTTCGTTGTACAAGCCGGGGCGCACGAGAATGCGCGCGCCGGGCCGAACTGCCCTGAGCGCATCGCCGATAGTGGCATAGTCCCCACCGCCGTCGGCGGAAACAATCGGGGCGGAGGTCGTTTGCGTCGGCTGTGCTTGCGTTGCGAGGGTCTGCGATACCTGTTTTGTTTGAACCGGCGGCGGGTCAGGAGTTGTTGTGATGGCTGTCTTGATCTGCCTCACCCGCGCCCCCTCCAGCGCCTCAAGCTCAGCTTCGGACATAACGCCGAGCGCCAGCGCCCACGACTCCACGGCCCAGCGCGCGGCCTCTTCGGATAAAGCCAGATGATCGCAGAGGCGTCTGGCGAGTCGCGCCAAAAGCACTTCGCGCGGCGTGCCGGCGGGCGAAGTTAGCATGTCAGCCGCCGCGTGTTCTTCGACGGCGCCGATGAGGGCAGAAATCTCGCGGCGGTACGCTCCACAGTAGTCCCGCAGAAGCCCTTCGCAACGGCGCGCGTCTTCGAACACCGACCGGCCGTGCCGGGCGACGATCTCGCAAAGTTTCTGGCGGGGCACACCGTTCATGCGCCTTGCTTGTCGGGCGTTGCGGGCTGCGGTTGTTGGGCGGGCGTCTGCGGCGGTGCGGCAGGAGCGGGCATCATTGGCGCGGCGTCAACGGTTTTGTCCGCCCCACCCGCGGCCGCTAATGCTTCGTCTGCCGGTTTGACGGGCGAAGTCACCGCACTCACCGTGCTCGCTATCGCCGCGCCAATCGCCTCCGGTTTTCTTAACGCATCCATGCGGCAGATGATGCCGAGCGTGGTATCGTCGCCGCTGCCCATCCGCGTCGCTTCTTCGAGCCAGCCCTTGAGACTCTCGTTAACGAAATCGAAGCCGTCGGTGCGGAGCATTTCAAGCAGGTCGTTCCCGACTTTCAAAAAACCCGCCCCGTCCGAAAACGAATTAACGTAGCCGTCGGTGGAAAGCAAGATTAGTGCAGGAGGCTCGCCGGAAAGCTTTTGCACATGAAAGCGAAAATCCCGCTCCGCGTTAGGAGAACACAGTGAGGTAGTCTCATTGGCGAAAAGGCGTTCGTCTTCCGGCAGAGGCTTATTGATCTCGCCTGCCTCCGAAACGGTGAGAATGTCGCCGTCGCCGAGTTGAAGGTAGAGGATGAAAGACTCTTCCACCGCGACGGTCAGAGATGTCGCGCCGTAGGCGAGGGGAGGATTAGCTTCGACGAGTTTTCGCCCGCGCGCGCCGTCTTTCTTCTCAAGTGTGTCAAACTCTTCCGCCGCGAAAGGCCGGCTTTTCAAATCGGCCTCGACCGCCTCTCGCCACCTTCTGACGAACTCGCGGGGCAGCAGGTCTTTCCCCTTGCTTTCAATCTCCGCATGATCAAAAGCGCCCCGCCTTTCGTCGAGAAACTCGCTGACAAGTTGCGCGGCCTTCTTCACCGCAAAGCGGGAGCCACGGTCGCTGCGGAAACACTTGTTGCTGCCATGTCCGTCGGACACAGAGAGAACGAGCGGCAGACTTCTCGCGGATTCACGCACATGCAGGATCGAATCCTGATTAGGTATCCCGGCGCGCAGGTGCGACGCGCCGGGCACACTCTCGCCGATGATCCGCCATTCGATCACGCTTTCGTTGGTCGTCATACGCGCTCCTTACCACACGTCGTCAATGGTCTGCTGATTGTCGGCGGGGTCTGCGGCCTGCGCTCCCGCCGGTGCGCCGGGTTGCGCTCCGGCGTTACTACCGGATTGCGCACCACCCGCTTGTGCTCCGCCGGTCGGCGCAGCGGCGGTCGGGATCGGCACGCTCGCCGCCGGGGCGTCCGGCGCCGGCGTGTCGGCTCCGCTCGCGGGCGACGAGGCCGACTTGAGCACCGCAGTGGACGCCCACTTGATGTGCCTAACGAGCGCTTCGGGGCTGTTCGCGGCAAGCGGCTTTAATTCCGAATTGCCGATGAACTTTTGCAGCACCTCCGGGTCGGCATCACGCCCGATGGAGATGGCGATGCGGACCGCCTTCTTTCCCCATGGTTGCTCCATCAGCGCCTTCAGTCCGCCGTCGAAATCGTCGGTCGGCTGGCCGTCCGAGAGCAACACGAGAACGGGCGGCAGCGCACGCTCGCTCATCGGCGGCATCTTCAATTGCTCGGCGACGAGTTGGAGGGCTTTGCCCATGTCCGTCTCGCCTTCAGCGGCCAAGTCAGTCCACGCGAAATCAGAGACCGGCGTCGGCTGCGAAAGGTGCCACTGCGCGCCGTTCGAGAACTTGACGGCCCTCACCAACACCTGTGCGTTGGGATTATCCTCCGCCACTTTCTTCATGTGCGGGATGGCCTCGCGGATCGCGGTATTAAGCGCCTGAATCTTTCCGTCCTGCTCCATTGAGCCTGAACTGTCGGCGATCCAGATGAAGTGAAGCGGCCTCGATGCGAGTTCGCCGCCCGGTCGTCTACTCATGATTTAATGTCTCCTTGCTTCCTCGTTTTCAAATTTCTCGGTCAACGACACCGCCCTGACACGCGCGAGCGTGATGCACAAAGAGCTTCCACCCAAAACTAAGGGGCGGCTCCGAGCACGCAATCTGCTATGGGGGAATGGATAGGCAATATACCATGAGGACGAGAAAATCATCCCGGTGTCGAGTGGAAATTCAGGTGAAAAGTTATTGCGGCAGGGTGCGTGAAGGGTCGTTGCTTCTCTGCATTTGTTCTTCGCGCAGCACGGTCACGACG
>JBPCPQ010000501.1:0-2011 GCA_050999015.1 Pyrinomonadaceae bacterium
AAAGATTACGAGCGCGCAGAAATGCTTTATGGGAGACGTTAATCTTTTACGAATGCCGACAGTCATAATTGCGACCCGATCCAACTCGGCTCCAAAACTTTCACTCACAAATTTGATCGCCACCACTGGGGCTGGTTATCAATCATTAGCAGCGATGGCGGGAGACTATAAGCTACTGATGTCCACGCTTCCCGCTTAATCGGCTGGAAGTCGTCGGTGAGCACAACAGGATGGCCGTCAATCGGCACTCGCAGGCGGCGCGAGATTTTTTGGTAATCCTTCATCCTCCCCCGCACGTCAACCCGGTGCTCACGAAAGTGGACGGGAAGAATGCTCAAACCCTTCAGCCAGTAATAAACGCGGCCAAAGTAGAGGGCATGCAGCCACCGTTCCCACGGACGCGGACCGTAAGATTTGCGCGTCAGAGAAGAATTATGAATCGGCAGCCACAGCACGTAAATGCCTTTTCGCGCATATTCCGCCGTCCGGTAGGTAATTTTTTCTAACGAGAGGCTGCTCAGTTGAACCTCGATTGCGACGGGGACGCCACTGATATACGCGCTCAAATCGGGCCGCACCGTTTTGAGGTCGCGCTCCATTTCGCACTTCGTGACGCGCGGGTGACTTGAAAGATTCTCGTAGAGTTCAATCTTACATTGCCGGTGGGCGTCCGACTCTCCGGTGCCGTACTGGCATGTTACCGGCGGCCTGTGGGCGAAGTGCGCGGCGCGGGCGCCGCGCCGCCTGAGCGTCACCTCCGTGCGGCAGCAGAAGCAGAAGAAGGGACGGTCGCTTCGGTCGGCCTCCCACGCGGCTACTTTCTGAAGGTTACGCTCGATGAGTGCGGTTAGCATGCCGCCCGCTGAGGATCATTAACGACCCTGAAGCTTAAGCTCTCCGGCGCATTCGTGACAGAGCCACACGCGCATGCGCGGGGCGTCCGCCCAGAAAAAGGGCGACACCTTGCCTGCCATCTTCATCGCGTCGGCGCTGCGCAGACGTTGCAGTGATTCGACGTATACATCGCCCCGGTAAAACTCGCCCGCCGAGTTACGACTGCGGTGGACACATTCGCGTTCGCCCGCCGCTTGCATGATGACTGCTTGCTCACTCATCAATTGCGTTTCTCCACTTCGCTTAAAGTAAAAGGGAATGATGCCGACCAAACATCGTGTACTTGTCAGGATTGTTTTGAGAATTAGGCAAGAATTGCGGATGACAAATTTACGTATCGCCCTTCCGTGAATCGTATCCTGACATGACGAACGACAGCCGTCAACAGATTTTGTAAAAGTCATCAACGCGACAGAACTTTCGTTATCGGGTGTGAGAGAAATGCGGCTTTTCGACCCGCCTCGAACGACGACCTGTTCCGTCAATCGCGGACGCTGAGAGGATGAGCCAGCAGCCGATCACCTTTGGAAACGTAGAGTAAGTCAGTGGCCTCGTCGCTGATGAAACGGTCGTCCGCGTCGTTCAGGGGAATTACACGCTGATCTCTCCCGGAGTTGACGTTCACGCCCGCCAGTCCACGCCCGCGCCCGCCTCCCAAATCGGTATAAAAGTACATCCAGTTGCCGCGCAACGTGGCGAGGCGGCGGCGGTGCCATAATCGTCGGGATAAGTTTTCGAGTTGGTGCGCTGGGTCAAGACGGTCAAGAAGTCGCTCCTCAACGTCCGTGCGCGAGGGAAGCGGTAGTTGCGGACGCTCGCCGGCGCGCAGTTGACGCGCGCGCGAAATGATGCCGAACGGCTTGAACTGTTCCGTCACGTAATCTCCCGCTGAGCGGGTTGCCAGCGCGCTTAAGTTAGGCATCGTCACGCGCGACGCCAAGCCCGACCACCTGAGCGCGCTCGCCGCGCGAAATACTTGCGCGCCCCGGAACGCGGTTGTGGCCGCCCCGCCGTAGCGAAAATAAAGAGACGCGGCGCGTGCGGTGATCGCGCCGATTGTTCGCAACGCGCCCCGCGACGGGGGAGTGTGTCGTGCCCGCCATTTCTCCTGACCCGT
>JBPCPQ010000020.1:0-2869 GCA_050999015.1 Pyrinomonadaceae bacterium
CGCCGGTAAACATCCACGTCAACTTTCTTGCGCTTCGTCGCTGCGGTTGTCTTGCGCCCGCCGGATACGGACGGAGCGGCGAGCGTCGCCTCGACGAGATCGCTCAGGTCTGGATGTTCATTCAGCAGTTTCGTTAACAACATCAGCAGTTGCTCACGACTCAGGTCGGCCAGTAGCTCCGCCGGTTCTTGACGGACGGCGAACTGCGCCGGCTCACGCGCGTAAGCGAGCAGAAGGGCGACGATGTGTTTACAGTAACCGCCAAAGTCGTAAGGACAAGTACATGAGGCGGAGCGAACACCGCCACCGTCCACTTCGGCGCGCACTTTATAGAAAGGTGATTCGGAGCCTTCGCACCTACCGCTCAGGACGTTGCTCTGAATCGCGGTGTGTGAGACCGCGTCGTGACGAAAGAGTTCTTGTCCGCGCGCAAAGACTTTTTCAGAAGCGCCCGCGCGGATAGTTGCGTCCGTCAGTTTTGAGGGCTTCATAATGTCCTCCTCCGCTCGTACAGTTCGCGGCAATCTTTAGCACATCTTACTCGCTTATGCTTACGGAGCGCCTTTGTATGTGGAAGACCAACCGAGGATGGCGCGCAGTTTCTGCGACGGATTGAACTTGAAGACCCACCTCTCGCGTTCCGGGCGCACATAAAAATTACCGAAGCCGGAGAGCGTCACGCTCTGGCCGCGCTGGAAGCTTTCGTACAGGGTGTCCACCATAGCATCCACCCAGAGCGCGGCGGTCGTCTCGTCAGTTTTCATGCGAACCGCGAGGCGGCTGACGATCTCTTTCTTCTGAACACGTTCGACCATTGTTTCTCCCGGAGACGAACTGCGAAGATGGTGTTGATGCGCTACATATTACCATTCAGCGCAGTTGAGCAAAGAAGCAGAAACAACTGAAAAGTAATAAGCGAGAGATGACAAGAAAGAATTAGTTGGGTGGGTCGGAGAGAATGTTTCCGTGAAGAATCTTTCGCTCATTGAGCGACCGAGCGCCTTCCACGATTTAAGCTTTTCCGGTAAAGGTCGCGCGCCGCTTCGTGCCACGTCGGGAACTGGAACGTGAAGCCGCTCTCCAGCAGACGACCGGGAATGACACGGCGGCTCTTGAGGATCAACTCCGATTCAGTGCGGAGAAGGAACGTCCCTAATTCCAACATCTGCTTTGTCGCCGGAAGACCGAACCGGACACCCGCAGCCTCACGTAGCGAGCGCATAAACTCCGTGTTCGTGACGGGATTCGGCGCGGCGAGATTGACGGCTCCTTCCAACTCTTCACGCGCAATCAGCCAGCGCACGGCGCGCACGAAATCCTCGCCGTGAATCCACGACATATATTGTTGACCGTTCCCGGCACGCCCGCCTAAGCCGAACCGCGCGAGGTTGAGCAACACGTCAAACACGCCGCCGCGATCAGGAGTCATCGTCATCGCCGAGCGCATCTTCACCTTGCGCGTCTGCGGCACGATGGCCTCGTCAACGGCGCGCTCCCACGCGGTCGCCACGTCAATGCTGAAGCGCCACGTGTCGGGCGCGTTAGGCTCCGAGCCTCCGAGTATTCCTGTAGCTTCGTCGTTCGCGGAGTCGTAGCGATGAGCGTAGATGGTGGCGGTGCTCGCCTGAAGCCACACGCGCGGCGGGCGCGCGGCGCGTGCGATGGCTTCGCCAACGACGCGCGTTGATCTCACGCGCGACTCCATGATGGCTTGACGGTTCTCCGTGTTGTAGCGACAGTCCACACTGCGGCCAGCCAGATTGATAACCACGTCCGCCCCTTCAAACTCCGCCGCCCAACGCCCAAGCGTCTCTCCATCCCATACGCCCATGCGCCACGGCGCGCTTCCCCCTTTGCGACTGAGAACCACAACATCGTGGCCGTCCCGGTGAAACTCGCGCGCCAGAATTGTTCCGATTTGCCCGGTGCCGCCGGGAATCACAATCTTCATCGCTCGTGCCATGATGCTCTCCTGATCAAATGTGGAAGGTTTAATTGCTACCCCGAAGCTAAGTCGCCTCGCAAGAGACTCAATCACCTAATGTCAATCTGTGTGCCGCGAAGAAGAAGGGAAGGATAACCGGCTTTGTTTGATTATCGGGCTTGCTTAGATAGGTATAGTGCGAGCCAGAGCGAGGGATATTTGCAGAGTGCCAAATGTTATAGCAGGCTCGTTATTGCTTAACTCACCAAACGGTGGCGACGTTCGTTAGCTTGCGAATCTCAGTATCTTGTGTGACGAGCGGCAACCCAAGCGCCAGCGCCGTCGCTGCAATGATGCGGTCGGGCATGTCGGGCACGATTGCCCGCGAAATTTGTGCCAAAGCATCTGTGACCGCACGGTCAATAGGTGCGAGCCTAAATGCGGTCGTGGGATCATCAATCGCGGATTGAACAATTGTCAAAACGGTTGCTGCAAGCCGATTTTTCTCCGTCAGGTAAGTAAGTTCGATAAGCGTGATCGCGGAGACGATGATGTCACCGTTCGCGTCTGCGGCGGTCAGCGCGGCAGTTGACGGTGCAGACAATTGGCTTCGGTCAGCCAGCGCCCATACAGCGATGTGAGTGTCCACCACGACGACGCGACTCATTCAGAATCCTCGCGCATGTACTCGCCCCACATCTCACGACGCACCGCTTGAATGTCTTCGGCAGTGAGTTTGATGTTCAGATGCTCCAGACTTCCCAAGAGGTTTCGGCGTTGCGGTTGCGGCGCAGGTTCCTGCACCGTGCTTTCAACCAGCGACTCGACTATCTGCAAAACCTTGCGTTGCTTCTCAAGTGGCAGACTTGAGACTTTCGCGGCGATTTCATTCGCAATACTGCTTGCCATAATTTACTAATCCTCCTCCGTCGAAAATTCTCGCGG
>JBPCPQ010000166.1:0-2799 GCA_050999015.1 Pyrinomonadaceae bacterium
CCCCCACAGATGGAGGATGCCGCCCGACGCGGCGGCCACCTGCGTGCAGTAGGCCACCAGATTGCGTTTGCCGGCTTCGCGCTCCTCCGGCGGCAAAGCTCCAAGAAGCGTCTGAATGATGCCGAGCGTCTTCTCGAAGAATTCATCGGTCGGTCGGTTAGTGAGCAATTCGTCCAACTGCTCATACGCCAAACTTCCCGGCTCTATCCCTCTAATGCGGGCGATCTCGAAGATGCGCGTCCGCTCGCTCCCGGTGACGAAGCCTTCGGCCCACGCGATATAGACGAGCGGCACCAGATGCAGCACCGACAGAGTTGCGCGCCTGTAACCGAGCGCCTCCAAGTCCTGCAGGATTTCTTCGTTGGCGGCTTTTTTGCTTGCGAGCAACTGCCGCAACTCATTCTCCAAGTTCACCCGGCGGCGCAACTTGGAAATCAACTCTTGCTCTCTTTTGATGAAATACTCGGCCTCTCTCGAGCGTCGTAGAGAGTCGAAAGCATCTTTCTCCAGCATAGTTTCTCCAACAAAACGTGAGCGCGGACAAGTTTGAGAGCGACAAATGAAGGACATCATGACCGACTCGCCGGATGCATTTTTATCAACTAACGCACGCCGAGAAGGATGTCCATTGTCAGTTGGTCGAGCCGCTCGTAAGGGAGTTTCGTCGCGGCCAGTGCATGACGATCAAAGTCGTGCGCGAGCAGCGCGGCTGCGCCGTCTTTACTGAACTTGCCGATTGGCGGCGCACCATTGTTCATCTCGCCGAGGTCGGCGAGAATCGCTTTGATTTCCGAATCGGCATTCCACTGCGCGGCTTTGTCTTTCAAGATTAAGTACGTCCGCATGCAGCCGCGCGCAAAATCCTTCACGCCTTCGTAATCCTCGGTGCGGTAGGCATGCGCGTCGAAGTGGCGCGGGGCGTCGTACTTCACGTCTTCGAGGAATTTCACGAGCCAGAACGCGGTGCGCGGGTTGGCTGAGCCGAAACGTAAATCCTGATCGTAGCGCCCCGGCACTTGGTCGTTGAGGTCAACATGGAACAGCTTTCCCGCTTCCCACGCCTGCGCGACGGCGTGCGTCATGTTCAGTCCGGCCATGTGCTCGTGCGCGACTTCCGGGTTGACGCCGACTAAATCGGGACGGTCGAGCGTGGCGATCAGTCCGAGGTACGCGCCCGTCGTCGGCATGTAGATGTCGGCGCGCGGCTCGTTCGGCTTCGCTTCGAGCGCGAAGCGGTAGCCGAATCCTTGCGACTCGGAATACTCGCAGAGGTAGTTCAAGGCTTCGCGCAGACGCTTGACTGCTTCGTCGGGGCGACGGCAGGCGTCCGTCTCGACGCCCTCACGCCCGCCCCACAGAACGAAAATTTTCGCGCCGAGTTCTATGCCGAGTTCCATCGCCCGGATGGTTTTCTGCACGGCGTAGGCGCGCACGCCGGCATCGTTCGCGGTGAACGCGCCGTCGCGGAACGCCGGGTCGTAAAACAGATTCACCGTCGCCATCGGCACGACGACGTTGTGCGTCTCACACGCCCCCTTGAACTCGCGCACGATTTGATCGCGCTCACTTGGCGTCGCGTCAATCGGGACGAGGTCATTGTCGTGGAAGTTGACGCCCCACGCGCCGACTTCGCCGAGCATGCGGACGGCCTCGACGGGCGCGAGCGTTTCGCGCACGGCGTCGCCAAACGGGTCGCGCCCGCGATTGCTAACCGTCCAGAGTCCGAATGTGAACTTGTGTTCCGGGCGTGGTTGGAATTTATCTGTAGCCATTGTTCGATTCTCACTTGTTGAAAAATCAATAAGGCGACGGTGTGTATTCGTCTTTCGCGCCGCGCGCTTAACTACAATTCGAGTAGAGTAATTAGACTATCGGAGAGCGGGAGATTATGCCAGTTGAATCTCAGCCGTCAAGAGACAATTCGTGAAAGGTGTCATGCCTCAGTTCTAAGGCGCATGCGCGCGACTGGGGTAGGCACACTGCCGCTTACCCAACCTTCCTCATTGCGCCCGAACCGAGCGAATGGAAATTGTTCATTAGTACATGCACCCCAGTACTAATGGAGTACGATGCGCGTTCTTTTCGCGCGATGATGGCTTTAGTAGTTTCGCCATACTTTTTCCTGCGTAGTTATATTTGTTGGAAAATAAGCGGGGCGAAGGCGTGCTGTCGCTGAGCCGCTCACCGTGGTACGGTCGTTGCTAATTGTGTGATAGCAGGGAAGGATAGGGAAGAGTTTCTTAGAGGGTATATATAAGGGTTCCTTGATGATGGTTATTGAAACTTTGGGGAAGGTTCTTAGTAACTATAATTTCTCGTAGCTCTTTCGGGGGACAGAGCTTCATGATGAAGTTAGATCATTAAGGAAACACATAATCGGGCTGCCATTCAGTCTGAAGTGTCTTGGGGGAGCGCTTCATGGGAATTGGCAGCCCGGTGTTTTTCCGCGTCGCTTTTAGAACTGATCGCTGATGGCTGATTGCTAATGCTCACATTTAAGTTCTAAGGTTAGAAGAAATAGAGCAACTTTGAGTTTTAGTGCCCTTGTAATAAAGTCATCGCCGCCGACACCTCGTTTGCGCTCCAACTGATTGGTTCATCCTCAATAATCTGCTGCCTATAACCGTAAGGCGAAAACGCAATGTCTTCCGAAGAACCTGCGCCTCTTACAAAACAGACAGAACAGGCGCGCACCCTCGACGACGTTCTCAATGCGTTACGCGAGAGCGAGCAACGTTACCGCTCACTTGTCGCCGCCACCTCCCAAGTGATTTGGACGACGGACGCCGAGGGGCGCGT
>JBPCPQ010000118.1:0-9503 GCA_050999015.1 Pyrinomonadaceae bacterium
CAAGTGTTGACGCCTAAGTCATGACTCTTCGGTAACTGGTACATCAGCAAGTTCTCCGGCACTGCTCAATACTTCTCACCCGAAGTTTTTGTTCCCGCAATCTGCCGCCCATAACTGAAGGATTACCCGACATCTAACATCTCTATTGCACGTCCGCGCCGAAGTGCTGTACTCTGTCGCCGTCCAGTACAAATGTCGAGTGTGCCGGACGGGCTTCTCCCCGTTTTCCGAACTGATAATTAACAATCTTTCCAGTGCCGCACGACGGTCGCGCTTCATCCGTCCCGTTACTCCTCGCCTCGAAATGCGCCGCCCGTCAGAGCGACCCTTGTTCTTAGCTTGAGGGTCAATAATGGATACCCCCCACGTGATCGCCGGACGTTTTCGCGTCGAATGTGAAATCGGCAAAGGCGGTATGGGCACGGTCTACCGCGCCTCGCATTTAGAACTCGGACGCGCCGTCGCCATCAAGGTGCTCAAACCTGAGTTCGCCGCCGATAAAGTGGTGGCGGAGCGCTTCATGCGGGAGGCGCGCACGATGGCGAAACTCAGACATTCGCGCGCCGCGATGATCTTCGACGCCGGAAAACTCCCCGACGGTCGCCCTTTCATTGTGATGGAACACGTCGCGGGACTCACCCTCGCCGAGACGCTCGCGCGTGAAGGCCGGTTTAAGCCGGAGCGTGCCGTGCGCGTCGCCGCCGAAATTTGCGACGTGTTGGCCGAAGCGCATAGTCTCGGCATCGTCCACCGCGACCTGAAGCCGTCGAACATCATGCTCAACGAGCGCGGCGTGTGCGTGCTCGACTTCGGCATCGCAAAGGTTTTGGCGACATCCGCCGAGGAGACGCGGACTCACGCGACGACCGTCTCCGGCCTCATCATCGGAACGCCGCGCTACATGTCGCCGGAGCAATGCATCGGCCAGCGGGTCGGCCCCGAAAGCGACCTCTATAGTTTGGGCGTGCTGCTCTACGAGATGCTCGCGGGACGCCCACCATTCACCGACCAACTGGCCTCCGCCGTGCTCGTCAAGCAGGCCACTGCCGCCGCTCCGCCGCTCGTCGCCTTGTGTCCCGAAATTCCGAGATCACTCGCGCTCGCCGTCCACACGCTGCTTGCGAAGAACCCGGCAAATCGCCCGCGCAACGCGGCGAACTCGCGCTTCATGCTGGAGAAAAGCATCATCAAGTCGAAGCTCCCTGCCGAGATGTGGCCGACGCCCTTCGCCGCGACCATCGCCGCGCTCGACGCGGGAAGTTCCGCCGCTTTTCGCTCCGCCACTGTTTTCGCGTTGACGATCATGCTCGGTGGGTTGCTGTTCGCGTGGTCGCACCACAAGCGACCCACGCGAATTGATGCTTCAATCGCTAATCAGCCCCACAATGAAAACGCTCCCACCGGACACACAAAGGAAGCGGAAGAAGTGAAAGCACGCCCCGCCCGCGCTTCGACGCCCGCCGCGCCGCCAATCGTTGCGCTTTCGCACAGCGAGGCGCAGGCCATCGCAACTTCCGTTCTGCACGGCGGAGTTGCCGACGCGCACTTTCTTCGCGTGCGAAGCGGGCAGGCCATCGCGGCGGTTCAGCGGCAACCGCGAAGCGGCGCGACGTGGCTTTACGTGTTGGAGGGTCGGCGCGGCAAATCTTTCCGCGTGGCATCGCGCCGTCCACTCGACGCGGGCGGGCTTCACGCGGCGCGCTGGGCGGCGGAAGTGGTAGACCTCGACGGTGACGGTTACGGCGAAGTGCTCTGCACCGGCGAGGAGAAACGCCGGGGCGACTGGCAGAATCGCCGGTTCGTGCTTTATGTCCCGCGTGCGCGGCAAAGCTACAGCGTGCGCGTCGCGCCGGAAAGTCGCCTCTCGAAGAGAATGCTCGCCACTTGGTCGCCAAACAGCATGTCGAACAACGCCCGCATCTTTCGCCGCGCCCTCTACCAGCGCGCGGCATCCGTCCCGCGAACCCTTTAAGACAAGGGCAAAGAGGAAGGGGTAAAGGGGAAGGGGGTTAGGCACTTCGGTAACCAGCGCCTCACTTCCTTTTCACCCATTTCCCCTTACCCTTTTCCCTTTACCCCTTCTGCCTGCGCTTTGCGCCTCGTTGTGAGGCGAGCAACCCGGCGTGTTATGATTCGCCTCCAATGACACCCGCGAGGTTATGAACTTCATTTTCTTTAGCGGGAATGTTGATACCAGCCCGCCGGGGCGCTTTTCAGGAGCCACAACAAAGCAATCCTTATGATCAGGAAGATATTTCCGCGCGGCCTTTTCGTCTCTACGCTCGCCCTGTCGCTGCTCGCGGCTTCTTTGGTATTTCCCGCTGTGCGGGTGAGCGCCGCCGCGCCGCAACGTCAGAAGGCGCAGGGAGGGCAGCGCGGGGCCGCTGGGACAGCCGCCGCGCCCGCGCCGACTCCGCAGCAGGCGCAACTCGCCAATCACATTCTCGCTAACGGGCTTGAAGTGATCGTTCTCGAAGATCATTCCGTGCCGCTTGTGACGATTGAGTTGGCGGTGAAGAACGGGTCTTACACCGAGCCGCCGGAACTAAACGGCCTGTCGCATCTTTACGAGCACATGTTCTTTAAGTCGAACCGGGCACTGGCGAACAAGGAAGATTATCTGCGCACGATTGACCAGTTGGGCATCGTCTATAACGGCCAGACGCACGAAGAATTGGTCAACTACTACTTCACGACGACGACGCCTAACCTGAGCGTTGCGATGCGGTATATGCGCGACGCGGTGCGTTACCCGCTGTTCGACGAGCGACAGTTCGAGCAGGAGCGCGAGGTCGTTATCGGCGAGTTGGATCGCCACGAGTCGAACCCCTACGGCTATCTCGGCCTCGAGATGAACAACCGTCTGTTCTACAAGTATCCGAGCCGCAAGAACCCGGGCGGCAATCGCCAGACCGTTTCGGCGGCAGCGACCTCGATGATGCGCCTCATCCAGCAGCGTTACTACGTACCGAACAATTCGGCGATTGTCGTCACCGGCGACGTTCGCCCTCAAGAAGTCTTTAAGCTCGTCGAAGAATTGTTCGGCGATTGGCCGCGCGCCGAAGACCCGTTCGTGAAATATCCTCCGGTCGAGCATCCGCCGCTCGCCAAGAGCGAAGGCGTCGTCATTAAACAGCCCGTGCAAAACGTCATCATCAACATCGGGTGGCAGGGGCCGTCCATCGGTAAAGATGATGCGGGCACTTACGCGGCGGACGTCTTTTCGTTCATTCTCCGTCAGCCCAATTCGCGCTTCCAGCGTGCGCTCGTTGACACGGAACTCGTCACCGGCGTCAATCTCGGCTACCTAACGCAACGTAACGTCGGCCCCATCACGATCATCGCGCAGACGACGCCCGACAAAGCGCGCCGCGCCGTCCGCGCCATCTACGCCGAAATCGCCCGCTTCAATGACCGCGACTACTTCACCGACGAGCAGCTCGAAAACGCGAAGGCGCTCCTCGAAGCCGACGACCTCTACTCGCGTGAGAAGCTCAGTGAATACGTCCACTCGATCAGCTTCTGGTGGGCTTCGACCGGACTCGATTACTTTCGCGGTTATCTTCCAAACCTGCGCCGCACGTCGCGCGCCGACATCAATCGTTACGTCTCGACGTACATTCAAGGCAAGCCGCACGTCGGGCTGGCGTTGATGTCTGAGGAAGCCGCGCAGGGGGCGCAACTCAAACCGGAAGAATTAATCGGTCAGTGACGCGGTGGTATATCGCGCGTATTTGTGCATCGCAGAGTAAAAGATCAAAGAATGAGAAACATATTTAAGAAAGCGCGCATGTCGCGCGTGGAAGTGAAAATGTCTTCAGAGAAAATTTCTATTCACCGCGCGGCAGTATCGAATCTTTGTTCGAGAGTGCTGCCGTCAATTCGCGCCGCCCTGCTATTGGCGTTGTCGGCAGTGATTATTTACAGCGGCGATGCAGCGGCGGCGCAGACGAAAAGCGCGACTCCGGCACCACCGCAACAGAGTGCGCCGCCCGCGAATACAGCCGGCAAAACTGATTCCGTAAAAGCCGAGACGAACGGCACGGCCTCGCCCGCGAACGCCGCCGCGCTCGTCACCGAGTTTGATGTCAACGGATTAAAGGTGCTGGTGAAGCGGCGCGCGGGCAGCCAGACAATCGTCGCCGGGCTTTTCCTGCGCGGCGGCGCGCGTAATGTGACCGCACAGAATGCCGGCATCGAAACTTTAATGCTCGACGCCTCGACCGAAGCAAGCGCGAACTTCCCGCGCGAGCGGATGCGCGCCGAACTCTCCCGACTCGGCACGAGCATCAGCTACGGCATCAATTACGACTATTCCGCGCTGACAATGGGCACGACGCGCGTCAACTTCGACCGGTCGTGGGAGATGTTCACAGATGTCGCGCTGAAGCCGGCCTTCACTCCCGAAGACGTCGGGCGCGTGCGCAATCGCCTCGTCATTTCGCTCAGCGACGACAACGATACGCCGGACTCTTATCTTCAGGTGGTACAGGCGCGCGTCGCTTACGCCGGCCATCCGTACCTCAACGACCCGCAGGGCACCGCAGAGTCAATCGGTCGTGTGAGCGTCGAAGATTTACGCCGCTTCCACAAAGAGGTGATGCAAACGTCGCGTCTGCTGCTCGTCGTCGTCGGCGACCTCGACGCGCAATTGTTGCGGCAGCGCATCGCCGCCTCATTCGGGAAATTGCCGCGTGGTAATTATCAGCCGGAGCCTCTGCCGCAGCTTTCGTTTCCGACTCCGTCAGTCGAGGTCGTGCAGCGCGGATTGAAGACCAATTACGTGCAGGGCACGTTCGCCGCGCCGCCGATCACCGCGCCCGACATTCATCCGATGCGCGTCGCCTCGTCCATCCTGCGCGACCGCGTGTTCTATGAAGTGCGAACCAAGCGTAATTTGTCTTACGCGCCCGATGCGTTTCTCGCCAGTCAGGGCGCGAACATCGGCGGCATCTACGTCACTTCCGTTGACACCAATCAATCAATTCGCGTGATGCTCGATGAGATTTCGCGTCTTCAGCGCGAGCCGATTGAGGCGCAGGACATCGCCAGCACGGTGCAGCAATATCTGACGAAGTATTATCTGAGCCAGGAAACGAACGCGGCGCAGGCCGGCGAGTTGGCGATGTACGAATTGATCGGCGGCGGCTGGCGCAACTCGCTCGACTTCATTGAACGACTACGCGCGGTGACGCCCGATGACGTGCAGCGCGTCGCGCGCCTCTACATGCGCAACATTCGCTTCGTCGTCATCGGCGACCCGGCAAGCGTTGATAAGAATGTCTTCCTCAGCCAGATGGGCGAAGATCGGACGCTCAAGTTTGATTAGAAGAGAAAACTACAAAATGATTGACCCGCGCGAAGTTTTTCAATGCTTCGCGGGTCTTGTTTTATCGAGCAGTGCTGATGCCGCCTCTTCGCTTATCTTTGAATTTCCGCGAGTAGTTTTTTATACATCGCGGCGTCGAGCGGTTTGAGCAGGTTGACTTGCGCGACGGCTGAGGCGCGGTCGCCGACTTCGAGATAAGTCATGCCGAGATTGTAAAAGGCTTCGGCCATCTTCGGCTCGATGGCTGCTGCCTGCTTGTAAGATTCGATGGCTTTGTAGAACGAGCCGGCGTAGTAATAGGCGTCGCCGAGTTTATTGTACGCCTCGACGGAGTTCGGCTTGAGGCGGAGCGCACGCTGATAAGCGCGGATGGCGTCGGTGTTCTTCCCTTGCTTCAACTTGCAGTAGCCGACCTGAATCCACGTCTCGGCGCGGGCGGGATTTTTGTCCACCGCGTTCTCGAAATAATGGAGCGCGCTCTCATAATTGCCGAGCCAGAGCGAGTTCAATCCATTGCGGTAGAACCACTCCGACTTTGCTTCCGGCTGCTGCGGCATGCTGCGGCTCTTCGCGGACAACTCGTCAAAGGTCAGAAGCTTTTCGCGCGGCTGTAGTTCGGCCATGCGCGCAGCCGCCATCGCAAGGTTGATATTCTGCCCGTTCGTCACCTTGATTGTGACGACGCCGACGACCTGCCCCTTCATGTTAAAGAGCGGACTGCCGGAATTGCCGTTCGAGATCGGGGCCGTCATCTGAATAATCTTCCCCGTGTTCGGCACTTCGCGGATCGCCGAGACGATGCCGTCCGAGACGGAGCCTTCCAGCCGCAACGGGTTTCCGATCACGAAAATCTTTTCGCCCTCTTCGGGTAGGGAGTGCAGCGCGACTTCGACCGCGCGGGCGCGTTCGGGTGGCACGCGCACGTGCAGCAGTGCGAGATCGCCTTCTTCGTCGGTTGCGAGAAGTCCTTCGACCGGGTAGGTTTTGCCCTTACCTTCAAAAGTGCGAATCTCGACGCGCGCCGCGCCTTCAACGACGTGTAGATTGGTGACGACTTGTTCAGAGCGGATGAAGAATCCGCTGCCGGTCGTCAGAGGTTCGCCCTTCGCGTTGTATGTGATGACCGAGACGACGGAAGGCTTAACGCGCCGGATCAATTCGGGGAGAGTTTCCTGCGCCGTCACCGATCTGCCGTGGGCTAAGAGCGCGCTGACAATGACGATCAGCGCGCAAAGCTTTGGGGGAAGCCTGCGTATCAACATAAATGGTAGTGCCTGAGTGGTTGATTAAATAACATCATACCGGGGAGGGGCCGGCGGATGGTTTTTTGCAGTGCGTGGAGAATCGGCGCGGTCTGCGCCGAACCGAGTCGCGGGACGGATGTGATCTCCTTTATGCCCGCTTTTACTTATGAAGGAATCGGCTTGTCCGAAGGTGTTTTCAAAGCGCCGGACTATCACCGCTCATTCGGCCACATTTTTTATAGACTTATCAACGGAAAAAAGCAATAGACTTGTTGGCATGCGAGAAAGAATTTATGAACGGATTGACGCAATTTATTACGCACGCCGAATTGCGCGGGTAATAACTCGGTGCGGAGGCGTGGTCTATATCAGCGTGAATCTCGGTCGGATCGCACGAACAATGTTCAGCAAAAGAGGCCGCCCCAATGAAGGTGCGGCCTCTTGCCTTTGACGTGCTTCAAATTCAGCGAAGCAACTTCTCAACCGGACACGACCTTTTCTACTTCATGATCGTGCCGATAACTTCGCCGGTCGGCGTCGCGCCTTCGCCCTTTTCGGTCGTCACTAAAAGGCCGAAGTCCTGAAGCGATGTTTCGGTTTGAATCTGCGCTTCGTTGCGCTGACCGGTGTTTACAACCTGACCGAGACGTGTGTACTTGTTGTCAGGTGAAACCGCCCACACGACGTAGTTGAAGCCGCCGGGCGCGTCCTTCAATTCGTGAAAACGCATTTTGATTGTCGTCGGGCCATCTTTGCGTGGCTCGATGTAGACGTTGGCGCGCGAACCCGTCAGCGCACCGGAGAAGTTGATCTTCATTTCCGTGTCGGTGCCGCGACGGAAGCCCGGAATGCCGAGCATCGGAACGTTGTAAGCGGAAGAAGCGCCCGTGGTGGTGGCCGCCGCAACGCGCTCGCCAACCGCAGCGCCGTCTCGTTCACCAGAACTTGATTGCGGTACGACAGCATATCCTTGCGGCACGGCACTACGTAGCGCGACCTTCGTCTCCGCGCCGACCGTCGTCAGATTGCCTTCGGGCGAAAGCACCAACATAAACTTATCCATCGGCGTGGTGAAGCTTTGCTTGGCGACGCCATCAGTAATCGCGACCGGGCCGAGTATCGTCGTTTTGCCCATCGGGTCAACGGCGTAGAGGTTGTAGCTGGTGACATCGCCGCTCAGACCCGAAAGGTCGAGGTTGACCGTCGTCTGATCCGTCATCCGCATGATCTTCGCGGTGCCCTTGGCGCCTGGAATCATCGTGGTCGGCGAAAGGTCAACGGTCACTTCTTTGTCCGCCGGATACTCGATCACCGTCCATGTACCGTCGGTGTTTTGAACTGCTTTTGTGGTTTGTGTGGTCGTGGTGGTGGTCGTTTGAGTATTTTGGGCGAAAGCGGAACTGCTCATCCCAAGACAGAGAGTGAGACCGCCCGCGATTCCTAACATACGTTTACTCATGATGCTATTTTCTCCTTAGCAGAAGTATGGAAATTCCGTCTAGTTGAGAGAGTTTTGATTCGTGGTAAATCGGAAATACATAAATGAAACCGGCAACCATTATGCCACTGCCTTGAAGTCGAGGTTGTTCAGTAACTTAAAGCTTATTCGAGGGCAACTGATGGAGACGGGAGACGAAACATTACAATACGCGAGGTGTATCGCAATCTTTCAGTGAGAGAGGAATTCCGGCGGAGCTAAGTAGTCAACAAAATCGCGATTGGAGATCAGTAAATCATGAACCAAAAAACCAATCGCCTTTGATTCATAAATTACGATTAACATGTCTTCAGTAGTTATGCAGTTCGTTGATCGCCCGCGCCACGTCGTCAACTTGCGGGAGAATCGCGTCCTCAACTTGCGGGGCGTAGGCCACGAAAGTGTCGAGCGCGGCGACGCGCCGCACGGGAGCATCGAGATGCGCGAATAACTCTTCGGAGACGCGCGCCGCGATTTCGGCGCCGAAGCCGTGCGTGCGCGAGTCTTCGTGCGCGACGATCAAGCGGTTGGTTTTCTTTACGCTCGCGGCAATCGCCTCCCAGTCGTAAGGTGCGAGCGTGCGCAGGTCAATCACTTCGACGCTGATGCCCTGTTGTTCGGCGCGCTTCGCGGCGACGAGTGAACGATGTACGAGCGCACCGTAAGTCACAATCGTCAAGTCCGCGCCCTCGCGCACCGTCTTCGCTTTGCCGAATGGAATCATAAAATTGGCGGGCGGATACTGCGACTTGTTGTACGCCTGACGGTAGAGATGCTTGTGCTCAAGGAACAGCACGGGATCGTCACAGCGAATCGCGGTGCGCAAAAGGCCGTTGGCGTCCAGAGCGTTCGACGGGTAAACGACGCGCAGCCCCGGAATGTGCGTGAAGATCGTGTCGCCCGACTGTGAGTGATAAACCGCGCCGCCTTTCAGATAGCCGCCGACCGGCACCCGCATCACGACGGGACATTTCCATTCGTTACCCGAACGCCACCGGATCAACACCAGTTCGTTGCGAATCTGGTGCATCGCCGGCCAGATATAATCGAAAAACTGAATCTCGACGACGGGCTTCAGGCCCCGCGTCGCCATCCCGATGGCGCGACCGACGATGTTGGCTTCGGCGAGCGGCGAATTGAAGACGCGCGCGCCGCCGAACTTACGCTGCAAATTCGCCGTCACTTTGAAGACGCCGCCTTTGCCCTTCACTTTGCCGAGATGCTCTTCGCGCGAAACGTCGGCCACGTCTTCGCCGAAGACGATGACGGATGAATCGCGCGCCATCTCGTCGTGAAGGCAGCGGTTGATGAGATCAACCACCGTCCCGGCGTTGCCGGACAGTTGCGCGCCGTCTTCCGTGTCGAACTCTTTCGATGTCGGGTCAACGTCCGGCGAGTAAACGAAGTCGGTCGCGGTTTTCGGATGGGGCTGCGGACTGGCGAGCGCGATGTC
>JBPCPQ010000079.1:0-8134 GCA_050999015.1 Pyrinomonadaceae bacterium
CGAACATTTTCTGCCATGTTTGGCCGTTGATCGGCGCGAAGCTAAGGCGCGGTTGACGCTCGTGCCGGAGGATGAACTGAACGCCGTTGTTGCACAGTAAACAGTCGGCGTCGAAGAACATGATGGGACGATGAATCTTACTCCCGCGATTGTGTGGCACACGTTGATTGTTACTCACCCGACCCGCGCTTGTACATCGGCGGAACGAAACTCTCCACCGCGCGCCAGAGCCGGAAGTGGCCGGACGGCACGGGGAACTTTGTTCGTATAGTAGAATCTCCCTGACCACGCATGAATCAGGGAGCAGCAGAACGGATGAAGGGTGCCGCCGTAAAAGTTACGATGTTACTGTTCGTCAGCTTGGCGGGAGCGTTTCAGGCGGTCGGACAACAGCGTGCGCCGCGAGCACGCGCCCGCCCCGCCCGCGCGCCCGACGTTCTCTTCGTGCCGACTCCGCCGGAAACTGTGGCTGAGATGCTTTGCCTCGCCGACATCAGGGACGGCGACGTGTTGTATGACTTGGGAAGCGGCGACGGACGAATCCCGATTGCGGCGGCGGAGCGCTACGGCATCCGCGCAGTAGGGATTGATATTGATCCGAAGATGGTGGCGGCGGCGAGAGAGAATGCGCGGCGGGCGGGAGTCGCGGAGCGCGTGAGTTTCCTTCAAGAAGATTTATACAAGGCGGACATCAGCGAAGCGACAATTGTTACGCTCTACCTGTCAGACGGCCTCAACCTACTCTTGCGACCCAAGCTGTTGCGCGAACTGCGCTCAGGCACACGCATCATCTCGCACGACTTCCGCATGGGCGACTGGAAGCCGGAGCGATCAGTCCGCGTGAACTGGCGCAACCTTTACCGCACGATCTACGTCTGGACAATTCCGGCTCACGGCCGTGTGCAGGGAAGGAAAAACAATCGAGGCGTATTACATCAGCCCCGGTAAGCTCACATCGGGCGCGACATGAGCCTCCGCGACGCAGGGCCAGGCGCGGACGGCCTCGACGTAATCAGCAGGTGATTCGCCCGCCGGCAGAATCACCTGCATGTAGCGCTGTAAGTCTTGTTCGTGCTTGGACAGATTAGACTTGTTGGCACCGGCGAGGTTCGGCACCTTGTAAACGATCCGGCTGTTCTTCGGCAGGTCGGCGCGGGGCGAAAACTTCTCGCCGGAGTCGGACTCGAACGTGCGGCGGCTCGTGTCGAACCGCCACCCCGTTTTTAACTTCAGGTCAACGGGAGTTCTCACCCCGCTATTCTTCGGCACTGGCACCGCCGGAATCATCTCGACTTCTCCGAAAGCTAAACTTGCTTCATCGCTAAAGGAAGATTAGGCAGGGGACCGATTTTCTGCGTCAGCGGCACGCCGGGACCTTGTTCCTGCGGTGTGCCGGTATTCATCAGGATTTGTCTGACTTTGGCCGGCGTGAGCGGCGCACCGTTCTTCGCCTTCGCCCGACCCTGAAGACATGCGACGGCACCTGTGACAATCGGTGAAGCACTGGAGGTGCCGGAGAAGCGGAGCGTGTACCAAATATTCTCCGATGCGCCTCCCTGTGCGTCGCCGTAGCCGAGCGTCGTCACGTGCCAGCCCCAGCCCTGAACATTGAGAATTTTACCATAGTTGGAAAACCAGATTCGTGAGCGCGGCACGCCGAGCGAAGTGTACGCGGGGAGCGCTGCCCCGAAGCCGTCGAAGTCAACGTGGTTGGTCGGCGGCACGCCCGCGCCGACGACTATCGCGCCGCTATCTTTCTGTAGGCCGGTGTTGTTGAAAATCGCCAGATCGAAATTCTCGTCTCCGTTGCCCGCCGCCTCGACCACCGTGATGCCCTTCTCGGTCGCCGCTTTGATGGCGGAGAAAACGTCTCCCCAGTACTGCATCGCAACGTATTTACCGTTCGGGCCGGTGGCCTGCAATTCGATCAGGATTACGTCGCCGGCTTTCAGGACGCTCGTCGCGCCGGCAATCGCGCCGGCAGTATTGAACACGCCGTTGATGACGGCCGAGTGGACGACCGCCTTGGCGTCCCGGCTGATGCCGACCGTCCCTTTGCTATTAGCCTCGGACACCATCTCGCCGAGCACGGCGGTGCCGTGGTTTCTCCAGCCGACGTCGTTAATCACCGTTCCGCCGATGAGTTGAATGCCCGAAGGTAAATCTTCGTGCTGACGGTTCCAGTTGCCTTCAATGTCACAGATCGTGATGCCCCGGCCTTTCGCCCCCGCGAGGCTCCAGACCTCCGCCGCCCCGACACCAATCGGCGGGGAATATAGATACCCTTGCGCCGGCTCGAAATTGCGACTCCCGGCGGCTGACCCCGCCGGCATCGCCGGCACGGGGCGCGGCGCGACAAAAGCTTTCCAGACTGCTTTCTTCCCATTAAGCTCCTTGGCGATCTTCTTCGCGTCGCCGCTGTTTTTCGGCACGACCTGCACGAAGCCGCTTTGAATGAACTCCGTGTTCATGCCTTTCTTCTTGAATCGCTCCGGGTTCGGCTCCGGGGGCAAGGTCTCGGCGACTTCGACGCGGGCGCGAACCTCCGAAGATTTCAAGCCGAAGTGGGAGCGTAAGGCGGCAATGTCATACTTCGCCAAGACGTTGTTGAGTGAGTCGGCCTGCGACGCGACGGCGCGCGGCGCGATGAATTTCGACGTGCTGTGAGCGACGGGACTCTCGTAACGTAATTCGACCAGCACGTAATCGGGAACGTCCGGGTCTTCAAATCTGGTGCTGACAAACCCCGCCCTCGTCTGTTGCCCTGTCTGATCGCTGGTTGTCTTTTTCTTTGCCATGATGATTTTCCTCCAATGGTGAGTTTTTTTGCCCGCGCGCACTGACCGCGACGATCCGGTTGATTCGTCGTTTGATGTCCGGTGATGAACGGCGGGCGCGGCCTTAGTGATACATGGTGATTTAACGGCGAGCGCCTTGCGGCGCACACGAAGCAGGCAGTGGGTCGAAGCGAGGTTCGTCAGAGACTGGCTCTCTGCGGGGCGGTAAGGCACGAGTAAAGCGGGGGGAACATACTCCCCCCTGAAATGCGTGTCAAGATCATGTTAGACGAGGAGCCGCGCGGAGCGTGTTTGTTCGTTGCCGCGAAGTGCTATGTGGCGCGAGAGTGAAGGTCGGGGGGCGAAAGTTGTAAGTCTAAACCGGGGCGGCACCGGCTTCTTCAACGCACAGCTTCCGAGTTATGACTTTCCTTATATAGACGGCACACCAAAGATACGGAGCGCGTTGCGCGACAGGTCAGTACCGGGAGCGGCGAGCGACCGGGTTCGTGGCAGAGTACAACCCGGTTGCGACCGCTCCCGGTACTGACAAATCCACTTCTTGCTGTGTCGCTCATATAACTCCATCATTTACGACTGACACCGCTGATGAGTGAAGCGTCGCTTGTATACAATGCCGGTGAGGTAAGACTCGTTGAGGGCTTAAAGAGTTTATGGAACGCATTGTTTTTCTCGACCGCGAAACATTGATTGCGGATTTGCGCCGTCCGACTTTTGCGCACGAGTGGCAGGAGTACGGCGCGACCGCGCCCGGCGAAGTCGTCGAACGCCTGCATGACGCGACCATCGCCATCACCAACAAAGTACCTCTCCGCGAGGGCGACTTGCGCCAGTTGCCGCAACTCAAATTCATCGCGGTCGCGGCGACGGGGATGGACAATGTTGACCTCGATTACTGCCGCGCCAACGGCATCGGCGTCGCCAACGTGCGCGATTATTCGATTCACTCGCTGCCCGAACACGTCTTGATGATGATGCTCGCGCTGCGGCGAAACTTGATTAACTACCGGGAGGATTTACAACAAGGCGCGTGGCAGAAATCAAAACACTTTTGCATTCTCGATCACCCGATTCACGACCTCGACCGAAGCACGCTCGGCATCATCGGCTACGGCACGCTGGGACGCGCAGTGGAGAAGTTGGCGCGGGCGTTCGGCATGAATATTCTGATTGCTGAACGCAAGGGAGCGGCGACGACGCGCGACGGGCGCACGCCGTTCACCGAGGTGCTCGGCGCGAGCGATGTCGTGACCCTGCACACACCGCTCAATTCAGAGACACGTAATCTGATCGGCGCGGAAGAATTGGCGATGATGTCACGGGGAGCGTTATTGATTAACTGCGCGCGGGGCGGAGTGGTGGACGAAGCGGCGCTGGCCGAAGCGTTGCGTGAAGGAAGAATCGCCGGCGCGGGCGTTGACGTATTAAGCCGCGAGCCGCCGCGCAATAGCGACGACGGAGGTGATAATCCTCTGCTCGATCCCGGCCTGCCGAATCTGATTCTGACACCGCACGTCGCGTGGGCGAGTTGCGAGGCGATGCAGACGCTCGCCGATCAACTCATCTCGAACATCGAGAAAGCAGTGCTGAGTACTGAGTGCTGAGTTGAATGCTTTTACTCAGTACTCAGCACTCAGTACTCAGCACTTAAGGGTGTTCGTGGTGCTCGGCGGTGTAGAGGCGCAGGATGTCTTCGCCCTGACGCGAGCGCGGGTCAATCGTGCGCAGGTGCTTGCGTCCCTGCATTTCCCAAATCGCCGTCACCTGCCCGTCTTTCTCGACCGCGTGGTAAGTAATCTCTTCAGTGCTTGCGGGCGGCGGTGCATCCTGCGGCGGCGGCGCATCTTGCTGCTGCGGTACATTTTCTGCCGCCGCCGCCTCTGTCGCCGGCGCACCGGCGAGCGCATTCTCGTTCTCTGCCATTGTTTCCCTCTCTAAAATTATTTTGCTTATCGCTTGTTTGAATGGATTGCGAAAGATTGTGGCACACGCCCGTCGCGCGTGTCTAGGATGACCGATGAACGAGACGCGGGGACACGGGGACAGGGAGACGCGGCGAGTAAGACGCTACGCGCCGCGTCCCCGCGTTACCCACTCCCCGCGACGCTCTTCGACTTAGCCCTTTCCGATGTCGCCCTTGCTGACCAAGCGGGCCTCTGCCTTTTCATTTAGCCCATGAAGCCGTCCGACGTTTCAATCGGGCGGAGCGCGAGCGCGACTTCGACGGCACGGCGCGGCGCGACGACGCCCCATCCCTGCCGGTCAATCTCAATGGCGGGCAACCGCTCGGCGGTGTCAATCAGAATCCGCTTGACCTGCTGCGGCGTAAGATGCGGATTCGCTTCGAGCATACAGGCGATGACCGAGGAGACAATCGGGGCGGCGAACGACGTGCCGTCAACATATTTGTAGTGCTCGCTGATGACATCTCCTTCGTGCAGCTTGATTGTAATCAGGTGGCGCAGAAGATGAGTGGGCAAATCGCGCGCTTCATATAAATCGCGGTCAATCTTCGGGTGCGTTTCGATAATTAGTCGCAACTCGTTGTCGGTGGCGCGGTCGAGCGTGGCGTAAAGCTCGGCCTCGGCGGCGGTCGGCGTGTGCGGCAGGATCGGTGCGGGAACCCAGATGCCGGGCGCGATCACTTCGGGCTTTTGCAGGCCGTCGAAGGTCGGGCCGTAGGACGAGCGGTACATTCCGCGACGCGCGCGGTCAAGGGAGTTTTGGTCGTCAAGCCCGCCGACCGCGATGGTCGAAGGCGCGCTCGCCGGCGGCAACACTGGATGCCCCGGCTCAAGACCGGCGTTGCCCGCCGCGCAGACCACGATCAATCCTTCGCGCACCGCGCGCTCGACCGTTTTGCACAAAGCGTTACTCAGGTAAGACTCTTGGTCGTCGCCGCCCGCCGAGATGTTGACGATGCGAATGTTGTGCTCGCGCCGGTGCCGCATCACCCATTCGAGGCCGCGCCGGATGTTTCTTTCGGGGATGCGCCCGGAGGTGCTGATCTTCACCAGCACGACGTTCGCCTCCGGCGCGATGCTGCGATAAAAACCCTTCGACAGCGTGCCGTTGCCGGCGGCGACGACTGAAGTCATCATGCCATGCCAACTCGCCGGATCGGCTGTCTCAAGCGTTGACTGACTGTCGGGCATGATGTTGTGGTAAGCGAGAATGCGGTTGTGCGGTGTCGTCAAATCCGGGTGCGCGTAGAAGCCCGAATCGAGAAACGCGATTGTCACCGCGCGCCCCGCGAAGCGCTCGTCGGCGTCGAGTCGTAGCGGGGTGGGGAGCACGCGCCCACCCTGCTGGAACACCGCCGCGTCCGCCGCGAGTTGAATGCGCGCCCGCTCGAACAACTCGATGCAGCGCGGGCACACGCGCGAAACGAGCGCGCCGCCCGGCGCGTTCGCCGCAACGATGGTCTGTAAAGGTTGGGGAAGCGCGTCGAAGGCTACAAGCCCGCCCGCCGACTCACGCCCGCAGACCGGACACCCTAATCTTCCGGCGGTCGTGTCGGTATGAATTGCTGGTTCTAATGAAATCGTCTCAGACACGCAGTATTGTTTGCCCTTTGCTGAATGTATTTTCTTAGCTCCGATGCGGAGCCGTGTATGATGAGTGCGAATGCCCTTTCGATGCAAGGCGGGACGCTTAACGAATGAGTGACAAAAGTGTGTTCGACGTGGCCGTGGTCGGCGGCGGCCACAACGGCTTGGTGTGCGCGTGCTATTTGGCGAAAGCGGGGTTGAAGACAATCGTGCTCGAACGCCGCCACATCGTCGGCGGCGCGGTCTGTACCGAAGACGATTTGATTCCCGGCTACAAAATAGACGTCGGCTCGAGCGCGCACATCATGATCCACCTGACGCCGATTGTCGCAGAGTTGGAGTTGGAAAAATTCGGACTCGAATACCTTGACTGCGATCCGTTCGCGTTCGCGCCGACAACCGACGGCGAAGCGATCTACTTCTGGCGCGACGTGGAAAAGACCTGCGAATCAATCGCGCGGGTGAGCGCGCCGGACGCAGAGAATTACCGCCGCTTCGTGCGCGAGTGGGGCGCGATTCACGAGGGAGTCTTTGAAGCGTTTTTGAAACCGCCGACGATCATGAATCTCGGTCGTCACATGATCTTTCGCCGGACAAAAGAAAAAGCCAGCCCGGTCGAGATGACGCGGAAGATTTTTTCGAGCTACGGCGCGCTGGCGCGAGAGACATTCGAGCACGAGGGTCTGCGTGCGGCGATGGTGTGGCTCGCGGCGCAGTCAGGGCCGCCGCCGGGGGCCGCCGCGACCGGCGATTTCCTCGGCTGGCATTCGATGATTCACAGAAGTGGCGTCAAGCGCCCGCGCGGCGGCTCCGGCGCGCTAACGCAGGCGCTCGCGTGCTGCCTCGAACATCACGGCGGCGAAGTGCGCCTCTCCGCCGAAGTCAAAGAAATCGAGGTCAAAGACAATCGCGCGACCGGACGCATCACGCTTGTTGATGGCGAGCAGTTTCACGCGCGCCGCGTTGTTTCAAACGCGCACGTCGTGACGACTTTTCTGAAACTGATTGGCGCGGAGAATTTACCGGACGGGATGGCGAGGAGAGTTGCTTCAGTGCGCGTCGGCAACGGCTTCGGGATGATTGTGCGTTGCGCGATGTCAGAACTTCCCGACTACACCGCCGCGCCTTCGGGCGCGCAAGCGAGCGCGTGTCATCAGGGCTTGCAGTTGCTCTGCCCTTCAACGGCCTACCTCGATGCAGCTTACGGCGACTATCTGCGCGGGCGTCCGTCGGAAAATCCGGCGGCGCTCGTGATGACTTTTTCGGCAATTGACCCGACGCTCGCGCCAAAAGGCAGGCATACGATGTTCGTGTGGGGACAGTACTATCCTTACGAACTCGCCGACCAACAACAATCGTGGGACGACCTCGCAGAGCGTGAGGCGGATAGGCTGATTGCTGTCGTCAACGGGTACGCGCCGAACGTGCGCGGCGCGGTGATTGACCGTTTCATCCAAACGCCGCTCGATCTTGAGCGCCGCCTCGGACTCTTGCGCGGCAACGTGATGCACGTCGAGATGGAGCTTGACCAGATGTTCCTTTACCGCCCGCTGCCCGAACTCGCTGGCTATCGCACGCCGATTAAGAATCTCTACCTGACCGGCGCTTCGACGCATCCCGGCGGCGGCGTGTTCGGCGCGTCGGGCCGCAACACCGCGCACGTCGTTCTGGATGATGTGCGCGGCGGTAAAAAATTGACAAGATGGTTGCGGCGTAAGTTCGGTGGGTGAGGATAGCGCATCCGCCCTTGCTTTCCTCGCTTCACTCAAACACACAACGTCATGG
>JBPCPQ010000469.1:0-5855 GCA_050999015.1 Pyrinomonadaceae bacterium
CCGCAGAGCCACGTCGAGGCGCTCGCGAATGCGCCGACCGAATCCATCCTGCTCGAAGGCCAAACGGAGAGCATCACTTCGCCACAGACGGCGATTGATATTCTTGACCGCAGAGTTGTTCCCCTCGCCCCAGTCGTCGCCCTCCGCGTCGAGATCGGCGAGGAGCGCATTGAGAAGTCCTTCACTGATGTTCATGTGCGTAGCAATGAAAGCGAGAGTCGCGCCGTCCGACCATCGCGCGCGAAGGTCACGCTTCGGGGCGTCCGCTCCGTCATCGCAAACCTCAATTCAGAATTGCTTGAAGTCGTTGCGGAGCGAACGTCAGACGGCGTCGTGAAGCCCCGACTTCTGCTGCCACCAGGTATTGATGACCGTGTCGAGATTGTATCCATCGAACCCGCAAACTTTTCCATCATCAAGTGAAAAACTTCTTCGGACAAACAATCAAAATCAACTCGGTTGAAGTTCCAGACGGAGGATTGTCAGATGATGTCGCTTCTACGTGAGATGATAAGCTTCAGGCTTGTAAGTCTATGAGTAAACTTTTTGGCACTGACGGGATGCGCGGTGAAGCCGGACGCTTTCCCATTGATGAATGGACGATGCGGTTGACAGGTCGCTCGCTGGCGAATCGTCTGACAACCGTTCTCGGTCGCGCCCCGAGTCTTGTGTTCGGACGCGACACCCGACAGTCGGGCTTTTGGATTGAGCGGGCGCTCGTTGAAGGCGCACGCGAAGCCGGAGCCGTCTGTGAGTCAGCCGGCGTCATGACGACTCCGGGCGTGGCTTTTCTGACGCGCTCGTTACGCGCAGACGCGGGGGTTGTCATCAGTGCTTCGCATAATCCGTATCAGGATAACGGCGTCAAGATTTTCGCCCCTGACGGGCGTAAGCTCGATGACGCGACGGAGCGACTCATCGAAGCTGACATTTACGCCGCACAGCGAACGCCGAGGCCGGACGCCGACGACCGCCCGGAGGAGAAATCTCCGGCGGCGCTGAAAGCAATGGCGTCCGACTTGGTGAGAGACAAGTCGGGCTTGAGGGGTGGCGCGACCGGCGGCGCTTTCAGAGAACGCTATCTCGACTATCTTGCCGAAGATATAGCTGCCGGCCTCCGCTTGGACGGCCTGACAGTCGTCGCTGATTGCGCAAACGGGGCCGCCTCACACCTCGCACCCGCGCTGCTGAAGCGTCTCGGCGCGAATGTTCATGCGACTAACAACGTGCCAGACGGGCGCAACATTAACCGCGACTGCGGCTCGCTTCACATTGACGGCCTGCGCCGGAAGGTGGTTGAAGTCGGCGCTGCTTTCGGAGTCGCTTTCGATGGTGATGCCGACCGCGCGCTGTTTGTTGACGCCACCGGGCAGTTCGTTGACGGGGACGCGACGCTCTGGGTAATGGCAAAGTTTATGTCGAGGCAAGAAGGTCTTCCGGGCGATTGTGTGGTTGCGACCGTGATGTCCAACATCGGGCTGGAATTGGCTCTACGGAGTCGCGGAATAGCATTGCTCCGCACGGACGTCGGCGACAAATACGTGCTCGAAGAACTGCTGCACACAGGGGCGACCATTGGGGGCGAACAGTCCGGCCATATCATCTTCCCGCGCGTCAGTCTTGCCGGCGACGGAATGGTTACGACAATCAATCTTTTGCGTGCGATGGTGGAGTCGCAACGCGGGCTGCATGAACTGACTGAGGGCTTCGTGCGCTACCCACAAGTGCTTGTTAACGTGCCGGTGCGTGAAAAGAGGCCATTCACGGAGATGACGGAAGTTAACGACCGCATCCATGCCACTGAGTCAGCCCTCGGTGAGCGGGGGCGTTTACTGTTACGCTACTCCGGCACGGAATTACTGGCACGTGTGATGATCGAGGGGGATGAGCAGGAGAAAATTAATGACTTGGCTACGGCGTTGGCCGATGATATTAAGCGGGCTATTGGGGCACAGAATTAGAGCAGGCGAGGAAAATTTTATACACACGATGGTGTAACTCTTACATCGAGGGGTCACGGCCATTCTATGATTTCTTCAGGTTACCCTCTAACTAAAGGTCGTGAAGCGCCGAAAACCAATCAAAATAGGCTTGCAATAAAAAAGTTAGATTTACGACTTGCATGGCATAAGCATTGCGATGTATATTGCGGGGCAAGAGAGACGGTTGGTGGATCCTCCGTCTCAGTGGTTGCTGGGGTGAGGACAGTAACCACGAATTGGAACGGGCACAGCATTCCCCAAGTTTGCTGTGCCTGTTCTCTTTTTTACGGCGGAGTTTTTAATGCCCGCGATTTCGCTTAAGCGCCCGCCCCCGCGGTCCCACCAAATTCCCACGTGCTACAATCATGGCGGATGGTCTACAGAGTTTTCTCCTGCGCCATAAGTATGAGGTCGCTCTTTATCTGACATGGATCCCAGCCGCCATCGCCGCGAGTATCATGCCTGCTGTTCCGCGCTTGAAAGCAGGCGGTACGAGTATCACTCCGATCTTCCCTCTGAATTCAGCTTTGAACACATCTTTGATCGCTACGGCGATCTAATCACCCCGGAAAGTATTGTTACTCTACTAGAGTCTTGGCGTCAGACCCTGCCTCACTTCAAAACGGAACGCAGAACCGACTTCGGCGAGCTTGATTTCGATCTGCTGGCGGAGACGCTCATCACGGCGGTAAGTAATGGCTGAGAAAATACATTCGCGGCGCGTACCCGTGCGCCTCGGCCCACAAAAAAGTTACGACATCGAGATCAGCACGGGCGCGCTCGAAGGCTTGGGCGAAGTGACACGCGCCGCGCTGTCTTCGCATGCGCGGCGTGTTGTTATCGTGTCGAATTCTTCGGTCTTTAAGTTGTACGGTGAGCGCGCGGTGAGGAGTTTACGTGCGGTCGGATTCGCCGTCGCGCACTGGTTGATGAGTGACGGCGAGCGTTATAAATCACTCCGAACGGCTGAGCAGGCGCTCGGCTTTCTTGCGGAAATGAAGCTGGAGCGAAGCGACGCCGTGGTCGCGCTGGGCGGCGGGGTGGTCGGCGACTTGGCAGGTTTCGTCGCCGCCCTTTACCTGCGCGGAATCGCCTTCATACAAGTTCCGACGACGCTCCTCGCGCAGATAGATTCGTCGGTCGGCGGTAAGACGGCGGTCAACATGCAACAAGGGAAAAATATGATCGGCTCTTTTCATCAACCCCACGCTGTCGTGATTGACACCGACACGCTGCGCACTCTACCCCGACGCGAGTTAGCCGCCGGGTGGTGCGAGGCGATCAAACAGGGTGTCGTCGGCGGACGAAAACTGTTTGACCTGACGCATCGCGCTCTCGCGCACGACGTCGCCGCCGCTGGCGTAAGTAAGTCACGCGCAAAAGGTTTTGAAAACGATGCTCATTCAATCGAGACGAACGGGCGGATGGCTGAGTTGATTGCCGCCCAGTGTGCCTTCAAGGCGATGATCGTCGCGGGCGACGAGCGCGAGGAAATGGGGCGCACGGATCACCGCTCGCGGCGTATCTTAAACTTCGGCCACACCGTCGCGCACGCGCTCGAAGCCGTGACCGCCTACAAGCGCTTTCGTCACGGTGAGGCGGTCGGATACGGGATGCTGGCCGCCGGAGAGATTTCCGTGAGGCTAGGTCTGCTAAACGCTTCAGAGCTAGAATCCGTGCGCGCCAGCGTTCATCTGGCGGGACGCCTCCCGCGCGCCGATGACTTAGATGAGGAAACGATTATCCGTGCGCTCGCTTCGGACAAAAAGGCGGTCGGCGGTCACGTCCAGTGGATTCTGCTGGAGAGGATTGGCCGGGCGCGCATTGTCAGCGGGAGGGAAATCCCGCCGCGCGTTGTGCGCGATTCAATTAACGTCGCGCTGCGGCATAGTTCGTGAAACAAACGTCTAAGAGGCTTGAATATGATTTGTTCACCTAAGATGCGCCGGAGTCTCAATCGCTCCGGAGAGCAGGGAGGATCACGACTCAGTTTCCTCATCACACTTTTGATTATCGCTGTCGCCGCATACATCGCTTACCAATTCGTTCCCATCGCATATCACGCATCCATATTAAAAGATTCGATGCAGCAGGCCGTTGATGTCGGCGTGGCGACCGGTAAATCGCCCGACTGGGTGAGGACGCGTCTGCGCTCCGAAGCCGACGACCACGGCGCGCCGCCGGACGCGCTGATTAATGTTCAGCAACGCGACGGACGCATCGAAGCGCACATGCGCTGGACGCGCGAGATTCCACTCCCCGGGTACATCTACCAATACAACTTCGATCACGTAGCTAAAAGCAACTCCTTGCTTTCAACTCAGTAAGCGGGTGGACGAGGATTAAGGTTTCGACTCAAAAATAAATTCAAACGCGCGGTTGCGATCTTCCTACATAAGCAAAAAAGAGCGGAGGCGTTAAAGTGTTCACTTTGACGCCCTCGCTCTCCGATATTTACGCGATTGAATTTCCGCCGCCCGACTCACGCCCCGATTGACGGCGTGACGCCCCGAAGCTGAACGAGAGTGGCCGGGGCGGCGGCGAGCCACGTCGTCGGGCAGACGCCGCATCGCGTACACGAGTCAACCGACGGGCACGGTGCGGTCGAGCGTGCCACCTGTGCGCGGGTGTGCTCGGTTTCCATGAATTGGCGCGACAAACCTGCATCAACAATTTCCCACGGCAATGCTTCCGCGTAAGGTCGCACGCGGCTGGTGTGAAAGCTCGCTTCGACGTGAGTTTCCCGAAGCGCGGCCTGCAAGTCGCCGCCATGTCTCGTCATCGCTTCGATCACGCGCGCCAGAGAACGGTCGCCGAGCGAGAAGAGCGCCTGCTCGTGCGCGATGCGCGCCGACATCACTCTCACCTCGACGTTCGGGATGCGCGCCAGCGCTTTGCTCAGCCATTTAAGTCGCCGCTTTAATTCTCTCTCTTCGCAGATCGGCTCCCACTGAAACGGCGTGTTCGGCTTCGGTACAAAGCCGTTCAGCGCCGGGATAATTTTGCCTACGCGCCCGAATTTCTTTCCCGCTTCGAGCATGCGATCCTTGATGCGTTCGACGAGCACGACCATTTCTTCAAGGTCTTCGTCGGTCTCGGTCGGAAGTCCGGCCATCAGGTAAAGCTTGACGGTCAGCATCCCCCGGTCAAAGACCGCGCCGCAGATGTCAACGATCTCGTCGTTCGTCAGATTCTTGTTGATAACTTTGCGCAGACGATCCGAGCCGGTTTCGGGCGCGACGGCGATTTGTTGGTCGCGCGACTCGACGAGTGCATCAAGCAACTCGTCTTCAATCTGGTCGAGCCGGAGTGACGACACCGAGATGCGATACTGCATCTCACGCAGCCCCCGAAGAATTTCGCTAATCTCCGGGTGGTCGCAAACTGCCGTGGAGACGAGACCGATTTTGTCCGTGCGCCCGCGCCACTCCTGAGCTTTGGCGAGAATGTCTTTGGCGGGCACAACGCGCGGCGGCCAGTAGTTGAATCCCGCCCAGCAGAAGCGACAGCCTTGCGAGCATCCGCGCGAAATCTCAATCAGGAATCGCTCGCCCATCTCGGCTTCGGGGGCCCGAATGACGGTTGATGGGGCGAACACCTCAGCCTCACGCAACTGCCGCGCAATTTCCGTGTCGCCACGCCTGATGGCACGCCGCAAACTTCCTTCCTTCGGATTCTCCGCCGCGACGATGCGTCCCACGCGCGCCGGGACGCCCGGCTGTTTCGGCGTGTAGGCTTCAAGTATGCCGTCGGAGTTGTACGTGACATCGTAGAGCGAAGGAACGTAAAACCCGCGACCGACGCGCGCAAGCGCGAGCAGCAAATCTTCTTTCGTACTCTGTCGTTCGGCATTGTTGAGAATTATGTCAACAA
>JBPCPQ010000360.1:0-2678 GCA_050999015.1 Pyrinomonadaceae bacterium
ACGCGCACCTCGTTTTCAATGCGGCGGAGCAGATTGGCATCGTCTTTTAACGTCTGCTTGGAATTTTCCCGCCCCTGACCGAGACGCTCGCCCTTATAAGAGAACCACGCGCCGCTTTTTTCGACGACCCTATGCATAACACCCAAATCAAGAACGTCACCTTCGCGTGAAATTCCTTCGCCGTACATGATGTCAAACTCGCACTCGCGGAACGGCGGGGCAACTTTGTTCTTGACGATTTTGACCTTCGTGCGGTTGCCGATGACGCGCTCGGCGTCCTTGATCGCGCCGATGCGTCGGATGTCCACGCGCAGACTGGAGTAAAACTTAAGAGCGCGCCCGCCCGTCGTGGTTTCTGGCGAGTTGTGAACAATCACGCCGTCAACCATGTATGTGTGATGGTCTTCAACTTCCAGATCGAAACGCTGCATTGAGCGCGTCGGCGGCTTGACGTAGATTTTAGCGATGCGCGCGGGCACGGCGCGGAGATGGCGGCGCAAGCCTAAAGGATTCTCGCTCAAGTGCGAATCATTGATTAACGGGTGCCACTCGAAACGACCACGCAACTTAGGATGCAACTTATATTGCACGGATGGGTGCAGGAACGGCGCGATCAACTCATGGAATTTCGCTGTCTGTTCAGCACTGAGCCAAAAACCGCGTCCGTCGTCGCGCGGTTGTCCGAGGCCGAAACGCTCGAACATGGCCTGCACCAAAGCGCGGTCAGCACCCATCAGGGATTTGTTATAAAGAACAGCTTTGCCACGTCCCCACCGCTCGAGATGTCCGGCGAACGAGCCGTCGTCGCCATACCACACGGCCAGCCCGCGCGCGTCGAGTGGCGCCAAAGCAGCGGCGGTAACTGTGCGCTTGTTTTCGTCGTTGTAAAGATCGCGCCGTAACTTGGCTAAGGCGGGAAAGGCGTAAGTGTCAAACCCGACTCCGTTACCGACCTTGCCAAATTGGCGCGAGAAGGGAGCCAAGATTGAATGCTTCCACCGGGCGTAGTCTTCCTGCGCCAGACCGTGGCCGACGCGAAACATGGCCGCATGAGTGCCGACCTGACGCAATGAGCCATCGCCCAGCGCGCCGCCCAACAGCAATTGCATTTGATCGTCAGTCACATAATAGTCCGCGACCATCGCCAGCACTTCGTCGCCGACGTGCAAATCCCCGGCGGCCATTTCGCCGCGCGGAGTAAAGATCGTGTGGTTCGGCGTCGCGGCGAAATGACGAGAGCCGGACTTCCCACCTTCGACTTCAAACTGCAAAAAGTAGTCAGCCTTGCCGTTGTCGAACCAATTGACAACCTTGCGCGGCTCAATCTTTCCCGTTTGCGGATCGAAACTCAAGACTTCGACGGGCATCTTCTGATTGACGATCTTACCGATCTTTTCCGTCGTGCCGTCGGCCAAAACGACTCTGGCACTGTACTGGAAGCAGCCGAACATCACGCCGATTTTCTCGCGAATCTGGTTAATGAAGATAAGGCACGTGTTGCTCGAAGAAACGACGGCCGTCAGCTTCCTTAGAGCCTGCGACATCAGACGCGCCTGCAAGCCCGGCAGGCTGTCGCCCATGTCGCCGTCCAGTTCCGCGCGCGGCACAAGCGCCGCTACCGAGTCAATGACGATTACGTCCACGCCGTTCGAGCGCACGAGAGCTTCGGTAATCTCCAATGCCTGCTCGCCCGAATCGGGCTGTGAAATCAAAAGATCGTTGATGTTGACGCCGAGTTTCCCGGCATAATCGGAATCCATCGCGTGCTCGGCGTCAATGTAAGCCGCGACCCCGCCTGCCTTCTGCGCCTCCGCGACGATGTGGAGCGCAAGCGTCGTCTTGCCGGAGCTTTCGGGGCCGAAAATCTCGATGACGCGACCGCGCGGCACTCCGCCGACTCCCGTCGCCGCGTCAATGCTTAAAGAGGTCGTCGAGATCGCCGGGATGTCCGAGACCTCGCGCTCGCCGAGACGCATGATTGACCCCTTGCCGAATTTCTTTTCGATATTGAGGAGGGCCGCTTCAACCGCTTTGCCGCGATCCGCGCCCGCTTTGTTGTCAGCCATTGTTCCTATCACTCTTTCTTCGTCCCCTCTTTCTCACGGTATTAGTGGTTTCACCAAACAGGAGGGAGTCTACCACGAACGACGCGAGAATGGAACGCTGTTTCACACGTGCAACGAAATTATTTTTCACCTTAAGCGGGAGGTGAGGTGTAAACGACCGGCGGATTCTACCACCGCGCACGCCTCGTCGTCTCTACTCGAATTAACTTTCGCCCGGCGGAAGCAGCAAGCGAGCGAATGAGCCGATTCGTGGCACGAGTTCGAGCGAATTAGAATTTCTTTCGATCTCTGCAACGATGGCGGAGCCGATCACGGCGGCGTCGGCATAACGCCAGACCTCGGCTACGTGTTCGCTGTTTGAAATACCGAAGCCGACCGCGATGGGCAAATCGGAAAATTGGCGAACGCGCCCGACGAGCTTTTCCGCCTCCGTACTTAAATCCGTGCGTGCGCCCGTTACGCCGGCGCGCGACACTGCATAGATGAAGCCGCTCGCCCGCTCCGCGACCATTCGTAGACGCGCGTCGGTCGAAGTCGGCGCGACGAGAAAAATTTGATCGAGGTCATGTTTGATTAGAATCGCATTAAGATCGTCAGCTTCCTCCGGCACGA
>JBPCPQ010000319.1:0-2296 GCA_050999015.1 Pyrinomonadaceae bacterium
TATACGGTCAAGGCGCTTCGACAACTCACGCCGCGTGTCAACAATTTCTTTGAGCGCCTTTTCCCAAATCGGCTTTGTGTCGTAAGCACGTGCTTCGAGTTTCTGTAACCGCGCGTCGAAGTCCTGCGCGTATGTCTCAAGCTTCCGCAAGCGCCCATCAAAACTCTCAAGACGTGCATATACATCTTGGACACTGACGCTGAGCGCGGCGAGTCCTGCCAATACTCGCTCCTCGAAAGAGCGATTGTCCGGCATCTCGTGTGTATTCTCTTCGCCCATATTCAAAGATTATGCGGCTTGTTATGCACAGACTCAAGGGAGAGATGTTCAGCGGCAACGTCCGAGAAAATAGGCGCTGCTTCCCGTCAAGCAGCGCCTATCTTAAATACGTTCGCGTCGTTTTAACCGAGCAAGTTTCTGAACTTCGCGGTGTTCGCGGCGTAGCCGGGAAAGACCGCCTGAAGATTCGTGGTGCCGAGATGCTTCATTGCCGCTTCGCCGAACACATCGCGGAAGTCGGTGGTCAGCGCGAGGTCGCGGCCTTCATAAAGTTTGTCGCTTCGCAAGCCCGGCCACTCGCCGTAGACTTTACCGCCGCGCGTCGCGCCGCCGATGACGAACATCGCGTTGGCGTGGCCGTGATCGGTGCCGCGCGTGCCGTTCTCGCGCGCCGTGCGCCCGAACTCTGACATCGTGAGAATCACGACGTCGTCCATTCGTGCGGGGCCGAGGTCGGTGACGAGCGCGTTCAGCCCCGCGCCGAACTGTCCGAGCAGCACCGCGAGTTGGCCGCGCGCGCCGCCTTCGTTCACGTGCGTGTCCCAGCCGCCCATGTCGGCAAACGCGACTTCGAGACCGACGCCCGCTTTGATGAGTTGCGCAATTTGCAACAGAGATTCTCCGAAGCGCCCGCGCGGATACTGCGCGCCATTCTCCGGCCGGTACTGCGCGGGGTTGGCCTGCTTCAGAAAATTGACCGCCTCAAAAGTTTCGCGCCCGGTGCCGCGCACCACGTCGCCCACGCTCTGATCGTAAATGTCTTCAAACCCGCCCTGCACTTTCGCCGAGTACGCGCCCGCGCGAATCGTGAAGTCGGCGAGGTTTGAAATTGCGAGCGCCGGGGCGCGACCCTGCAACGTGCGCGGCATGTTCTGCGCCATCGCCACGGCACGGAACGGCGATGCTTTCGCGTCCGGCTTCGCTTGCAGGTAACGATTCAGCCACCCATCGCCCGTTGATTTCCGTCCGGGCGTGCCCGACTCCATGTAATCCTGCGCGTCGAAGTGCGAGCGCGTGCTGTCGGGCGACCCTGTCGCTTCGACAATCGCCAGACGCTTCTCGTCCCACAGCGGCTTGAGCGACGCGAGCGCCGGGTGCAGACCGAAAAATCCGTCGAGGTCAATCGCCGCTTCGCCGCTTGCGCCGCGCCCCGGCTGCTGAATCGCCAACGTCGGACGCAGACGGTAATACTCGCTTTCGCCGTGCGGCACGATCATGTTGAGGCCGTCCACCGCGCCGCGCTGAAAGATGGTAATAAGAGTTTTGCGCCGATTGTTCACGCCACGCGCCGCGCTTTGTGCGAGTGCCGTGCGTTGCAAGAACGACGGCGCTCCGCTCATCAAACCAAAACTTGCGAGCGCGATGCCGCCCCCTTTAAGAAAGAACCTTCGATCCGTGTTCATTGATACGTACCTCTTAAATCCGGCAACGATTGATTGCGATAGACCATTCTCTACTTGTCATCTGTCACCTGTCACTGCCTTTGAAACTCCGGCGTGCCGAGAATCAGCGCGGCAATGCGCGCGACTTCGGGGTTGTTCGCCGGGAGCGAACTGTCGAGGCCGCGCATCGCGCGCCGTCCTTCGCCGCGTCCCAACCCTCGCCGGCGCTCCTGAACATTGCCGCTCATCGCGGTTGATTCGTCGGACGATGTTGAAGAACTTGTCATCGCCGTCGTGCTCGCTGGCTCGTTGAGTTGTTTCATCAACGTCTCTTTTGTCTTCGGCGACACGTCACCCTGCACGATCAAATTCAGGAACTGATCCACGACCCGCGCGCGGTCGGCTTCGGTGACGCCGTTCTTCGCCACGTTTCCGGCGAAGCGCGCGAGATCAACGCGCGTGCCCGGAATGCGGTTGCTGACGAGCGCGAGCGCGAAATTCATGCGTTCGAGCAGCGCGCCGGTGTTGACCCAGTGTTCCGATGTGTCGGGGTAGCCGGTCGGCGCTTGATACATGTAGAGCGGCTCGCCCATCTTCGCAACCCACCCGTGAAATTGTGGCCGCCCGTCGGTCTC
>JBPCPQ010000330.1:0-10331 GCA_050999015.1 Pyrinomonadaceae bacterium
TCGATTGATACGACGCTTCTGCTCGGCGGCATTTTGACCGCGCGGCAGTATTTCGACAAAGACCCTGACATCGTCAGATGGGCAACAAAGATTTACGAGCGAATTGATTTTCCGTGGATGCTCAACACGCATCCGACTCTCCTCTCGATGGGTTGGCACCCCGAAACCGAGTTCATTAAATCTCGTTGGGACACCTACAGCGAACACCCGCTGCTGTACCTTCTGGCGATTGGATCGCCGACGCACGCGATTAAGCCGACGTCGTGGTATGCGTGGAAGCGGAACTGGAACACATACAGGAATTACCGCTACCTCGGTAAAGCCCCGCTGTTCACGCATCAGTATTCGCACGCATGGGTAGACTTCCGCGACCGGCGCGAAAGCAAACCGCCCCACGTTGACTACTTTGAAAATTCGATCACCGCGACGCACGCGCACCGCGAGTTCTGCATCAGCCTGTCGAAAAAATTTCCCGGCTACTCGGAAAACGTCTGGGGCATCACCGCCTCAGACAGCGCGAAAGGTTATCGCGCGTGGGGCGGCCCGCCCGCCACGCCCGACATTGACGGCTCGGTCGTTCCCTGCGCCGCCGCCGGGTCGCTGATGTTCACGCCGGAGATTTCCCTCGCGGCGCTACGCACGATGCACGGCAAGTTCGGGTCGAAAATTTACGGCAAGTACGGATTCACCGACGCCTTCAACCCAAATAACGGATGGATCAATCCCGACGTGATCGGCATTGACGTCGGCATCACGATTCTCAGCGCCGAGAATCTGCGCACCGGCAACGTCTGGCGCTGGTTCATGCGCAACCCGGAAATCCCCCGCGCACTGCAATTAGTCGGGTTGAATCGCACCAGCAGGAACGCACAGCCACAGATGCGGCGCAGAGCACGCGCACGGTTAGCTAGTTTGTAACAATACGCATCAAGATGCGATGGCAAACGTGCTCAATGAGTCTGCTCCGCAAGCTCAGAACAACTACCCCATTGAGGAATGCAGTATGAAGTCATCAAAGCCCGTAAGTTTTTTACTGACCATCGCCCTCTTCATCTCGATGGCGTTTGCTATCCCTGCGCAGCAGCAACAAGCCAACGTCGAGGAGCGCGTCAACGCACTGCTTGCGCGCATGACACTTGAAGAAAAACTCGGCCAGCTTCAGCAACTCGACGGCGAGGCGAACGGAAACTTCCGACCCGAACACCGCGACATGATCCGCAAGGGCACGCTCGGCTCGACCCTGAACGTGCGCGGCGTGCAAAAAGTGAACGAGCTTCAGCGCATCGCGATGGAACAGTCGCGTTTGAAGATTCCGGTGTTGTTCGCGTTCGACGTGATTCACGGCTACCGCACGATCTTCCCCGTGCCGCTCGGCGAGGCGAGCAGTTGGGACCCGGCGGCGGTTGAGCGGGCGGCTTCGGTCGCGGCGGCGGAGTCGGCGGCGGCGGGCGTGCGCTGGACGTTTGCCCCGATGGTTGACGTGGCGCGCGACGCGCGCTGGGGGCGCATCGTCGAGGGCGCGGGCGAAGACCCGTACCTCGGCTCTGTGATGGCGCGGGCGCGCGTGCGCGGATTTCAGGGCACTGACTATAGCGCGCCGGACAAAATCGTGGCGTGCGCGAAACACTGGGTCGCCTACGGCGCGGCGGAGGCGGGACGCGACTACAACACCACCGACATGTCGGAAGGGACGTTGCGCGAAGTTTACTTTCCGCCGTTCAAGGCGGCAATCGAGGCGGGCGTCGGCACATTCATGAGCGCGTTCAACGACCTCAACGGCGTGCCGACATCAGCCAACCCTTTTACGCTGACGAAGGTCTTACGCGACGAGTGGAAGTTCGACGGCATCGTGGTCAGTGATTATGAGTCAGTGAGAGAATTGCTCAATCACGGTCTGCCCGCGACGGAAGCTGACGCGGCGCGTCTGGCTCTCAGCGCGGGCGTTGACATGGAAATGGTCAGCCGCCTTTACAACAAGCACGGCGCGCAACTCCTGAAAGAAGGCAAGCTCACCCAAGCCACCGTTGACGAAGCGGTGCGCCGCATCCTGCGCATCAAGTTTCGCTTGGGATTATTCGAGAAGCCGTACAGCGACGAAGCGCGCGAGCGCGCCGCGCTTTTGAGCCGCGAGCATCTTGCCGCCGCCCGCGAAATCGCCGCGCGCTCAACCGTGCTTCTAAGAAACGAGCGCGAGACTTTGCCGCTCAGTAAAAACCTGAAATCAATCGCGGTGATCGGCCCGCTCGCAGACGACCCGAAAGCCCCGCTCGGCTCGTGGACGGGCGACGGGCGTGCGGAAGATACCGTCACGCTGCTCGCCGGAATCAAAGCGAAGGTTTCGCCACAGATAAAGGTAACTTATGCGAAAGGCGTCGCTATTGATGGCCGGGGCGTGACCGGCAACTACGATGCCCCGCCGGTCAATACGAGCAATGCCGGGGGAACTAACGTCGCACAGACAACCGACGCGCTCGCCGCCAGAAGCGCGACGACTCCTGTCGCGGCTGACTCAATCGCGGAAGCTGTGCGCGCGGCGCGTGAGGCGGATGTTGCGGTGATCGCCGTCGGCGAGACGGCGGAGATGAGCGGCGAAGCGGCGTCGCGCACGTCGCTTGATCTTCCCGGCCGGCAGTTGGAATTGATTCAGGCGATTCATCAAGCGGGCAAACCTTACGCCGTCGTGTTGATGAACGGGCGGCCTTTAACGATCAACTGGCTCGCCGAAAATTCTCCGGCGATTCTCGAAACGTGGTTCGCCGGGACGCAAGCCGGCCACGCGATTGCGGATGTTCTGTTCGGCGATGTTAACCCCGCAGGCCGTCTGCCCGTGACGTTCCCGCGCGCCGTCGGCCAAGTGCCGATCTATTACAATCAGAAAAACACGGGACGACCGCCGACCGATCAGAAGTACACCTCGAAATACTTGGACGTGGCACTTACGCCGCTCTTCCCTTTCGGCTACGGATTGAGCTACACGCAGTTTCGTCTGTCGAATTTGCAGCTGAGCGAAAAGAGTATCAGACCTGATGGGCAGTTGACGGTCAGTGTGGAAGTGGAGAACGCGGGCAAGCGCGCGGGCGATGAAGTCGTGCAGCTTTACATCAGAGACATGGCGGCGAGCGTCACACGCCCTGTGAAAGAATTGAAAGGCTTTGAGCGGGTCACACTCACCGCCGGAGAAAAGCGGCGCGTGCAATTCACGCTGAAGCCTGAACACCTCGGCTTCTACAACCGCGAGATGCGTTTCATCGTCGAACCGGGCGCGTTCAAAGTGTTCGCCGGTAACAACTCCAACGACGTGATGGAGGCGAATTTTGAAGTCACCGAAAGATGAACGACTCGCATGCCGACAAGTGTGAAGTCGCCCGGAAGATTATTGCCACCGGCAGCGGTTGGGAGCAGGCGCGGATCGCGCGACTTCGAGGAAGCGTTCGGCGTAGCCTTTCGCGTACAAATCAACGCTCCGCTTGATTCGGTGAAAGAGCGTGCAGCGGAGGCCGTCTTCGGGAAACCGGTCGCGCAGGTAGATCATCGCGTTTGTTTCGCCCCAGTACTCACGATCCTCCCAAATCTCCACGGGCGTGCCGCCCATCTGCTGCGCCAGTGCGAGTAGTCGGGGGTCGTCGGTGTTGCGGCCGTTGCTCAGAAGGATTTTGTTGTAGACGGGCATCAGTTGGCATTGAAGCTGGTAGGTTGTCGTATCCGCGCCGGCCGTCCGCGTCAAATGTCCGAACTCGTGGGCCATCTTGGTCGCGGCCAACACATCTCCGTCAACGACCTCCGATGACGCAGTCGGCGTCAGTGAATTCATCACCGGGTAATAAACCGGATTCGGATAACCTTCGTTAATGCGCGAGCCTAGCGTGATCGTCGCCGCGACGAGTTTCCCCGACTCATCCCACTCGTATTTGCCCGTGCCCGCCCCTTGCGCGCGGTCGGGCGTGACCATAATCGTTAGAGCGAATTTAGTATTCTGCTCATACATCGCCCATTGCCTGCGCCCCGTTTCGGTGGCAAGAAACTCATCTTTCCACTCTCGGTATCGTGCCGCGAATTTCTTGGGAACTACTTCTTTAATGCCGCCGCCCCCATTGTCGGCGGACGTTTTTTCGGCGCGGGTGTAAGCGTTTTCGATTCCGTGATACGCGACGACAAAGGAGGGTGCGGCTCCCTGTGCCTTCAGATCATTGTGCGGACTCGGCGAATGGAACCCGGCAGGGTGCGGTTCCCCAATTCGGTGTGCGGCGAGATGAGCCGACGGCGGTGAGTACACTGCGCCGACCAATAAAACGAAGAAAGAAGCGATGAGAAGTGTCCGCATGGCAATCCTTTACAATCCTTTGAGAGGTTGGTCGTTATTAAGGTACGAGGTGTTTAAGTGCGTCGCTAAAATGTCTCGGAGTAAAAAACAGTGAGGGGTCGTAACACTCGGGTCACGTCTGCATGTTGTCAGGTTTCTGTTACCGGAATGTTTCGGGTACTCTCTGACAGAGAGGATTTTCATTTCTAAACCACTTTTAGCCACAAGTCAATAATCATGCGCGAAACAAGGATCGGTTTGCGAAGCGAAGGCCGGACATTCTCTGACGGCCATGATTGTGCAGCCAAAATCGAAACAGGATGTGTGAAGCGGCGATTCGCCATCTGTTCGTTGCTGCTACTGCTTTCTTTGATTTTGAGTTCGGCACCCGGGCAATCGCAGAAAAAAAGCCAAGCGGCGCGTGAATCCGCCGGAGCGAATTCCGTCGAGGCGCTTTTGTTCGCGTACTTCAAGGGCAACGGCGAAGACGGATTGCACTTCGCCCACAGCGACGACGGACTCACATGGCGATTCATCAACAACGGGCAGCCCCTCCTGAAGCCGGCAATCGGGCGCGACAAACTGATGCGCGACCCGCACATCACTGTGGGGACTGACGGGACGTATCATATGGTCTGGACGTCTTCGTGGAAGGAACCGGTAATCGGCTACGCCACGTCGAGAGATTTAATCCAATGGTCTGAGCAGCGGGCCATCACCCCAATGTCGCACGAACCCGCCGTGCGAAACGTCTGGGCACCGGAGACTTTTTATGATCCGGCGACGAAGCAGTTCCTCCTGTTCTGGTCTTCGACGATTCCGGGACGCTTCCCCGCGACGGACGGAAGCGGCGGCAACGGCCTCAACCATCGCATCTACTACACGACCACGAAAGATTTTAAAAAATTCACTTCTACCAAGCTGCTTTACGACAAAGACTTCAACGTGATTGATGCAACCATTGTTAAGGACAATGACCGTTACATCATGTTACTCAAAGACGAAACGCGCCTGCCCGCCGCGCAGAAGAACATTCGTTATGCGGTAAGCCCCCGCGCGGAAGGGCCATACGGCGAGCCGTCGCCGCCGATCACGGGCGGGTACTGGGCGGAGGGGCCGTCGGCGATTCGCCTCGGCTCGCGCTGGGTCGTCTACTTTGACAAGTACACGGAACACCGCTACGGCGCGGTCGCTTCTTCGGACATGAAAACTTGGGAAGACATCTCGGCGCAGGTCAAATTCCCCGCCGGCGCGCGACACGGCACAGTGCTGCGCGTCCCGCGATCTGTGCTGTCAGGGCTGCTCAACCTGAAGTAGCCGCGCGCTCACCTGATTTTGGTGACAACTATTCTCACCGGATGCGCCGGCTTAGCGAGAGTGATTCTGACGGGTTCGGCGCGCTCCATCGGCCCATCGCGCTGGAAGTTCCCGACGAACGCCCGCACGCTCCCCGCTTTAAGCAAGAAGGTCTGCCCCTCATAGCCTTTGATCGTGAAGCGGCCCTGCTCGTCAGCCTGCAGGCCGTAGTCAACACCGGTCTCTTGGTATGTCGTTTCTCGGTAACTGATGTTGGCTTTCGCCACCGGCTTTCCGTCCGCCCACACGACGACGCCTTTAATGACGCTCTCGGCGCGGCGCGTTGGGAGGCGCAGTACGAAATCTTTAACGTGCTCGCCGGCGCTGATGGTCACCGGCTCGGCCTGCGACGCCGTCTCCACGCCGGGGTGGTACATGCGCGGCAGAGCGTTCGTCAGGTCGTCCTGTTGAGGGTATCTGCTGAGCCTCACGCCGATCAGGTAACTTCCCGCCGGCAGCGCCTCGAACTTGAAATTACCTTCCTCGTCCGTCTGCGCGAAGCGTATTTCCGGGTAGTCCTTCTCTACCTCCTTGACCGGTAGGGCGTTGATCGAGATGCGCGGGACGGGTTGACCTTCGGCGTCGGTCGCCTTGCCGCTGATGCGCCCGTTGTCGGAGATGAAAAAGTTGGCGCCGCCGCAGCCGCGTTCTGCGATTGTTACTTTCTCCTCCGCGCGATGGGTGTGTAACTCGTCGGGCAGCACGACCTTGACCGTGTACGTCCCGGCTTTGAGTCCCGTGAGTTGGTAGCGCCCCTCGGCATCGGTTCGCAGCTCGCGCCGCTCGCCCTCGCCTTCGACGATAACGGGCAGTCCGACGGCGCGCTTATCAATCGGCGGCTCCGCATTTTCTTTGGTCGGATACGATGTTACCAGCGCGCCGGAGAGCGTCACCCCGGGTTCGCGCGACGCGAGGGCGCGCAGAAACTTGAGTTCATCTTCGGCTTTCTCGATTGGCTTGGTCGGCGTGCAGATGTTCGTTGACAGACCGCCCTTGCGGCCGTCGCCGTATGCGTAAACGAGGTAGCGCTCGCCTTTGGCGAACTGGTAGCCACAGTCGCCGCCGCCGGAGTTGGTTCCGATCTTCACCTCGCTACCCTCGACGCCGCCGAACGCTTCCTCGACCGTGAAGCTGTAAATCATCGACGGTGAATGCTCGCCCGCGTCCTGCCGCTTCCGTTCCGCTCTGACGTCCTCAATTTTTCTCTTCTCAACTCCGGTGGCGACGCCGACGAAGACCGCGCTCGCGCTGCCGTATGCTCGGCACGGCTCAAACTTCCCGACCGTAACACACGAGCACGCCCGCGCCGTCTCGACGCCGCACAGCAACAGCGCGCCCAATATTATCAACAATGTGGTGAACGTTTTTAACGGCATGACTTCACATCTCCCATCTTCACCTCCGCGATTCGTCAATCAACCTCGTTTAGTGATACTTACTTTCTTCAGCCTCGTAACGCGGCATTTATGCATGACAACAATTTTCTCTGCGCCCCTGTTTCATTTCTACGGCTTAACCGTCTCAAGCCAAAAGTCCAACTCGGAATAGCTTTGTGGCTCGATCACGATCTCGACATGGTCTGACACTTTATCAAGGTCAACGGGTGAGCTACGTCGTCCGGTTGGTGGTATGACCCGGACTTTATACTTGCTTGGCCTGATGCCAACAAAACGATACTGTCCGAGTCTATCCGTCACAGTTTTCAACCTTTCTTCCTCTCCTTCGGCGACGACAGTGATGCCTCGCGCGCCATTTACATTTGGATCATTGAAATCTATAACTCTACCGAAGATGCGACTCTCCGGTTTACGTCTTGAGGCCGCGCGGAAAATCTCAACATAGTCAATCGCGTGAGTGATGGGCACCGTTCCGTCGCAAACACTGCTGGTTAGCCTGTTCGTTGTCTCGCTGCGGTGCGCGAAAACAAAGTACCTTTCGCCGACATCGAAAAGATACCCGCAATCACAGCAACCATCCCCTGTTTCAATTTCTACTTGTTTAGTTTTTAAATTGCCGAATGTCTCTTCGACTGCGAAGCGGTAGATTCGCCGTGGAGTTTCGCCACCTTCATCCAGCCTTATGTAAATGCGTTCGTAGCTTAATGCTTTGCCAACAAACACAGCGGAGTCTTTATTGCTTTGTGTGAGCCTTTTGTATGGGACAACGAAGTTAGTTATTGCCCTAACGCAAGAGCAGGACGAGGCGGCCTCAGCATTGAGCAACAACGCGCCAAGAGTGACTAACAATAGAGGATAATTAAATCTCACGGCACAACTCCTTCTCAGCCCTACTTTGAACTCTCATCTACCAGCCCCGTGCTCGGCACCGGCTGGGCGGATTGCTGAACCAATACCGATTCGTACTCGTCGCCTTCGATCACCGCCCGCTCCGGCACGTCCTTGTCGGCAACGTCGCGGACGAGTGCGACGCAGGCGGCGGCGACGAGCAGAAAAACTCCGCCCGCCATCACGACGTAGAGCGGCGCGTTCGGATTATCATGCCCGAAGAGGATGCGGATCAGGGGGCCGAACGTGAACGACGCGATGATCTCCGGGATGACGATGAAGAAATTGAAGACGCCCATGTAGACGCCCATCCGCGCGGGCGGCAACGCCCCGGCGAGAATCGCGTAAGGCATCGAGAGGATCGAAGCCCACGCGATGCCGACGCCGATCATTGAGAGCAGCAGCAAATTCTTATCCTGAATGAAATAAGTGGAAAGCAAACCGATGCCGCCGCAGACGAGCGCGATGGCGTGCACCGTCTTGCGGCTCGTCGTGGCGGCCATTTTCGGCAGCGCGAAGGCTACAAGAAAACAGACAATCGAATAGACCATGAATGAGATGCCGCCCCACGCCTGCCCGTCCTTGAACAGCGCGTCGCGGTCGCTCGTTGCGCCGAAGACGTGGTACGAAGTCATCAGGCCGAAGAACATCCACATGCAGAATAGTCCGAGCCACGTGAAGAACTGGACGACGGCCAGTTGCTTCATCGTCTGCGGCATCTCACGGATCGCGGAAAATATCTCCCTCAATCCCGCGCCCAACCCCCTATGCTCGCGGCGCTTGCGCGCGAACTCGGCCATGTCCTCCGGCGGGTATTCCTTTGTCGTGAAGACCGTCCACAGCACCGCGAGCAGAAACACGACCGCGCCGATCTTGAATGAATAGACGACGCTCGTCGGAATCGCGCTCGCGGCTTCGGTCGGCGTGCCCGCGCTTCGTTCGTCAATGCCGTAGCTGCGGAAGATATATGGAAGCGCGTTTGCAAATGATGCCCCGATGCCGATAAAGAAACTCTGCATCACGAAACCGGCGGTGCGCTGCTCAACATTCAATTTGTCGGCGACGAACGCGCGGAACGGCTCCATGCTGACGTTGATACTCGCGTCGAGTATCCACAGCAAACCAGCAGCCATCCACAGCGCCGATGAGTCGGGCATGAAGAACAAGGCGATGCTGGCGAGAATCGCTCCGACGAGGAAATAAGGACGACGACGCCCCAGACGGTTCCACGTGCGGTCGCTCATCGAGCCGATAATCGGCTGCACTAACAGACCTGTCACCGGCCCGGCCAGCCACAGGATCGGCACCTCTTCGGGCTTCGCGCCGAGGTACGTATAGATGCCGCTCATGTTCGCAAGCTGCAACCCCCAGCCGAACTGAATGCCGAGGAAGCCGAAGCTCATGTTCCAGATTTGCCAAAAGCTCAGACGCGGTTTGTTTTCCATCGAGCGATTCCTTTCGCGGCGCGTGGCGGGCTACGCCCACCACCAAACGAATGTTGTTTGGTTCAATCGCCTTAACGTGTCGCCAAAACACTAGCCGAGCGCGCGGGCAGCGTCACCCGAATCATGCCGCTTTCAACGCGCGTGTCGGTCTTGATAACGTCGAGCCGGTCGGTAAGCCGCGCACCGTTCTCGAGATTGGCGGCGGTGACACTGAACTCGAAGGTCGCGGGGCGAGCATCGTTGTTGATGACGATGACGGCGGACGAGCGCGGCGTCGTGCGCGCGTAGGCGTACTGCTGTTCGGCGATGTAGAGATTGACGAGCCGACCCCGGCGTAACGGTTCAAGCTCTGAGCGCACGCGGGCGAGGCGACGCACGTGCTCGAAGACATCTTGCTGCTCTGGCGTGCGGCCTTCTTTTGTGAAAGCGTTGCGCGCATCGCCGGGAAAGCCGCCGGGGAAGTCGCGGCGGTTGTCGGGGTCGCCGCCGCCCCTAATCGCAATCTCGTCGCCGTAGTAAAGCTGCGGAGCGCCGCGCGTCGTCATGATGAGCGTTTGCGCCAGCTTCAGGCCGGCGACAATCGCGCCTTTTTCGTTCATGAAGCGCGGCACGTCGTGATTCCCTAGAAGTGTCACCAGCACGTCGGGGTTCGGATAGAGATGATCCTGCGCGAGAGTTTGCGCGACGCTGCGGATTGACTGTCCCTCGCCGAAGGCGCGGCGGATCGGGTAGTAGAGCGCGAAATCAAAAAGTGTGTCGAGGCGCGAATCAATTCCGTCAAGGCCGGGGCGTCCGCCCTGAAAAAATGCGACGTGCGCCGGGTCGCCGTCTAAGACTTCGCCGACGACGTTCATGTTCGGGTATTCGCGCTTAATCGCATTCATCCACCGGTGCCAGAAGTGATCGGGGACGTATTGCCACGTGTCCTGACGAATCGCGTCGAGG
>JBPCPQ010000343.1:0-6371 GCA_050999015.1 Pyrinomonadaceae bacterium
ATGTTGACGCTTTCGTGAGCGGGCTGGCGCGGCTGGCGAGTGACGCGGCGTTGCGCCGCGAGATGGGCGAGCGCGGGCGCGTGTTTGTGCAAAGCAAGTATTCTAAAAAACGTCTAGTGACGGACATTAAGAATTTGTATGACGACCTGCTGTTACCAAAAACATTGGCAGCGAAGGCGCGCGACGAATCAACAATGGAGAGGCGCGCGTCGGAGCAGGCCGTTAGAACGGCGAGCTTGAAAGGAGATTAACTTTTGCGAGTATTGATTACCGGGGGCGCGGGATTCATCGGGTCGCACCTCTCTGACGCATACCTTGGTCGCGGCGATGAGGTCTACGTGATTGACGACCTCTCGACCGGCAGCATCGAAAATATCGCTCACTTGAAAAAGCACGAGCGTTTTCACTATACGATTGACAGCGTACACAACTATCCGGTGATGGCCGAGTTGGTTGACCAATGTGACGTGATCTTCCACCTCGCGGCGGCGGTCGGCGTCAAGCTGATCGTCGAGAGTCCGGTGAGAACCATTGAGACGAACGTGCGCGGCACCGAGATCGTCCTCGCGCAGGCCAACAAGAAGAAGAAGAAGGTGCTCGTCGCTTCGACCTCTGAGGTCTACGGCCTGAGCGATCAAGTGCCGTTCCGTGAGGACGGCAATCTCGTGATGGGCGCGACGACGAAGGGTCGCTGGTCTTACGCCTGCTCGAAGGCGATTGACGAATTTCTCGCGCTCGCCTACTGGCGCGAGAAGAAACTGCCGACAATCGTCGTGCGCCTCTTCAACACCGTCGGCCCGCGCCAGACCGGGCAGTACGGGATGGTCATCCCGACCTTCGTCAAGCAAGCGCTCGCCGGTCGTCCGATCACGGTCTACGGCGACGGCACGCAGACGCGCTGCTTCGGCTACGTCGGCGATATAGTCGGCGCGCTCATCAAGCTGATGGACGACCCGGCAGCAATCGGCCAAGTCTTCAACATCGGCTCGAACGAGGAAATCTCGATCATCGAACTCGCCGAGCGCATTAAGGAGTTAACAAAGTCTGACTCTGAGATTGTGCTCATGCCTTACGACGAAGCTTACGAGGAAGGCTTCGAGGACATGCCGCGCCGCGTCCCCGACATCTCCAAGATCAACGCGCAGGTCGGCTTCAGCCCCGAAATGAAACTCGACGGGATTCTGGAAAGCGTCATCGCGTACCACAGTGGACGGTAAAAGTCTGGAGTCGGAAGAAGTTTTAGGCGATTGGACTCTCGACTTCAAACTCCAGACTCGCCCAGTGCTTGATTTCTTAAGTCACATCGAATAGCTTTTCACGTCCCGCACGCGAACAACCTTCGGCGTCTCGTAAATGATTTTAAGCGCACAATCTTTGATCCCAGTTATGGCGGCGTTCGTGCTGGCACTGCTACTCACTCCCGCAGTGCGCGCGCTCGCGCGGCGATTCGGCGCGGTAGCGAGGCCGAAGGCGGATCGCTGGCATAAGAAGCCGACCGCGATGCTCGGCGGCGTGGCGATTTTTCTGAGCGTCGTCGTGACGTATCTCGTGTTCATTCCGCGCACGCCGCAGAATTGGGTGGTCGTCGCGGGGAGCACGTTTCTTTTCGCCGTCGGCCTCGTTGACGACCTGCTTCACATCAAGCCGTACCAGAAACTAATCGGGCAGGTGATGGGCGCGGCGCTCGTCATCTACTACGGCCTCGCTCTGCCGTGGACGGCGTCGCCCGCGTGGAACATGGCGATTACGATCTTCTGGCTGGTCGGCATCACGAACGCCGTCAATTTGCTCGACAACATGGACGGCCTTGCCGCCGGGATCGCGGCCATCGCGTCGGCGACGCTGGCGTTCAACTTCGCGGTGAGCGGGCAGCCCTACGAGGCGCTGATGCTCGCGGTGTTCGCCGCCGCGCTCGTCGGCTTCCTCGCCTACAACTCGACGCCGGCCACGATTTTCATGGGCGACTGCGGCTCGATGTTCATCGGCTTCTTTCTTTCGAGCACCGCGCTTCTGAGCGCGACCGGTGGGCGCTCGCGCTCCTTCCTGCCGGTGCTCGCGGTGCCGGTGCTGATTCTCTTCGTCCCGATTTTCGACACCACTTTCGTCACCATTCTACGTAAGCTCGCCGGACGCTCCGCTTCGCAGGGCGGGCGCGACCACACGTCGCACCGTCTCGTCGCGCTCGGCATGTCGGAGCGTCGCGCCGTCTGGATGCTCTACGGTTTCGCCGCGCTTTCGGGTCTGCTCGCGCTCTTCGTGCGGGAGACGAAATTAGACCTCAGCCTCGCCGCGATTCTCGGCTTCACGGTGGTGCTGACGCTCCTCGGCGTGTATCTCGCGGGCGTCAAAGTTTACGACGAGGATGAAATCAAGACGGCGCGCGAAAAGGCGCTCTTCGCTTTTCTCGTTGACCTTTCTTACAAGCGGCGCTTCTTCGAGGTGCTGCTCGACATGGTTTTGATCATTCTCTCGTACTACGGCGCTTACGTCTTGTTGTTCGGGTCACTGGAAGAAAGCGGCGCGATGCAGCATTTCCTGCGCACCGTGCCGGTGTTGGTCTTCGTCAAGATGGCGACGTTTCTCGGCATGGGCGTCTACCGGGGCATCTGGCGTTACACCAGCGTTGACGATCTCGTGGTGTTTGCGAAGGCGGTGGCGCTCGGCTCAGTTGCGAGCGTGTTGGCAGTGTTGTTCGCGTTCCGCTTTGAGGGCTTCTCGCGCGCCGTATTTATTGTTGACGGATTGCTGCTGCTCTTGGCGTTAGCCGGCAGCCGCACGGCCTTCCGACTGTTCCGCAAAGTCTTGCCGACGGGACGGGCGGCGCGCGACGGGCGGCGCGTGCTAATCTACGGCGCGGGCGACGCTGGCGACTTGCTCTTACGCGAGATTCTTAATAATCACGATTTGCAGTATGCGCCCGTCGGGTTTGTTGACGACGACCCGTTGAAGAAGGGCAAACTCATTCATGGCCTGAAAGTCTTCGGCGGCAACGGCGCGCTGCGCGGCATCTGCTCCGAACAGAACATCGAGGAAGTGCTCATTTCGAGCGCGCGCTTTTCCGAGGAGCGCGTCAGAGAAATTCAGCGGGATTGCGTGGAAGCGCAAGTCGCGCTCAGGCGGATGCGGATTAAGATTGAAACGCTCAACGACGGGCCCGACAATTGAATGCGGATTGCGGATTGCGGATTTGAAGAAAGCAGACTGCCTTTTAGTCCGCAATCTGCAATCCGCAATCGAAGCGTCCGGTACTGACAAACAATTGGATTACCAAGCGTGGCAACGAACATTGATCAACTGAAACTCTTTAACGCCAAGCCGGTGTGGCAGCGACTCGTGTTGTTTATCCCCGTCGCGGCAGTCCTAACGGGCGTGTGGGTCGCCGCGCGTTGGTTCATCGGGAACACGATGGCCTCATACCCGGCGAACGTCAGGATGGCTCGCGCCGCAACGCGACTCGCCCCCGACGATCCGCAGGCGCACTTCACGCTCGGAGTCTTCAATAAGAATAGTTTTCTGCCCGAAGAATTGGACGAGGTGCTCGTGCGCTACAAACGGGCGACGAGTCTTTCGCCGAATGACTACCGCCTGTGGCTCGAACTAGGGCGCGCTTACTCGCAGGCCGGCGACCTCGAAGGCGCGGAGCGCGCGCTGCGCCGCGCGGTCGAGTTGGCCCCGGCTTACGCGCTGCCGCGTTGGTATCTCGGCAACGTGTTGTTGCGCGCAGGGGGGAAGAACAAGGAGGCTTTCGCTGAGTTACAGCAGGCCGGAGAAGCCGACCCGGTGCTGCGCGCGCAGGTCGCGGGGTTGGCGTGGCGCGTCTACGGTAACGACACCGCCGCGGTCGTCGCCGCGATTGGAACTTCACTCGCCGCGCGCACCGAGTTGATTGAATACTTCGCTCGTCTAAACCGTCTCGATGAGGCGTTGCGGTTCTGGTCGTCGTTCAGTGCCGATGAGAAAAAAGCGCAACGCAAAACGGGCGAGACGTTGATGATCGCGCTCGCCGGCGCGAAGCGTTTTCAAGCGGCGATGGATGTGTACCGCGAGATTGCGACGGACGCGGCGGCGGTGGCGTCGCTCGCGGTCGGTCGCCTCGTCAACGGCGGCTTTGAAGAAAGCATCGGCAAGGCGGGCGAGAGTCTCTTCGGCTGGCAGGTGCCGCTCGCCGGCCAGACGAAAGTTGTTCTCGACGCGCGCACGTGGCAGGAAGGCGCGCGCAGCCTGCATATTATTTTCAACGAAGTGACGGCGGCGCAATTCAGCGGCGTGTCGCAGTTGGTCGTCGTCGAGCCGGGCGCTTCCTACCGCCTGCGCTTCTGGGTTCGCTACGAGGCGCTAAAAAGCGCGAGCACACCCTTAGTGCAGGTCGTGGACGCGACCGACCCGGCGCGCTCGCTGGCCGCTTCCAAAGAACTCCCGAACGGCACCGGCGAGTGGGAACCGGTGGCGCTTGAATTCAACGTCCCGGCGCACGCTGAGGCCGTGACGGTGCGCATCGTCCGCCAGGGCTGCGGGGAAGCGCACTGCCCTATTTTCGGAAAAGTTTGGTATGACATCTTCGATCTTCAACGCATCAGCCGCGCCGGCGGTAGTGAACAGCCCGACGCTTCCTGACGCCGCGTCATCTGTCGCGCCGACAATCGCCGTCGCAACACCACTGCCGGTGAACACCGAGCCGGTGCGGACGCTGGCGAGCCGCTTCATTATTCTGATGCTGTGCATCGCGCTCGTATTATCGGCGCTCGCCTTCGGCACGGTGCATAGCTGGTCGCTCGGCGCGCTTCAGATGAGCGCGGGCGCGGTCGTCTTTTTCTGGTACGTTGACGGCTGGCGCTCGAAACGCTTCCGTGTCAGCCGGAATGTTTTGCAGTGGCCGCTGCTCGGCCTCGTGATTATCGGCCTCGTGCAGTTGCTTCCACTCGGCGGCGGGGGCGGTAACATTGACGCCGGATTTCTCAGTGCTGAGCCGGTCAGAAGTTTGTCACTTGATCCCTACACGACGCGGTTGGTGGTGGTGCAGATCGCGTCGTTGCTGGTCTACTTCGCCGCCGCGCTGGCGTTCATTGACACGCCGCGCCGGCTGCGGCTGATCGCCCGCGTGATAATTATCTTCGGCTTCGTACTGGCGATGTTTTCGATGATGCAGTTCTTCGTCAGCCCCGACAAAATTTTCGGCATCCGCGAATCGAAACAAGCCCTCGGCTTCGGCCCGTTCATCAATCGCCACCACTTCGCGGGTTACATGGAACTCACGATGGGGCTGCCGCTCGGTTTGCTGCTCGCCGGCGCGATTGAGGGCGACCGGCGATTGCTCTACGGTTTCGCCGCCGGGTTGATGGGCGTCGCGCTTGTAATGACCAACTCGCGCGGCGGCATCATCAGTCTCGCGGCGGAAATCATTTTCCTCTTCACGGTCTTCGGCGTCCGATACTGGAAGCGCAGCCGCACCGAAGACGGCGCGGCGGGCCAGCAGAGGCGTCTGCGTGCCGTGATTGTGAGCGTTGCGCTGTGCTTCACACTCATCATCGGCATCTTTTCCGCCGCGCTGTTCTTTGGCGGCGAGGCGTCGCTCAGCCGGCTCCTCGGAACCGTCAACGCCGACGATCCGACGACGGGCCGCGCGCATTTCTGGAGCGTGACGCTTAACATCATTCACGACCACCCCGTAATCGGCGCGGGACTCGGCGCGTTCGGCGTCGCCTACACGCGCTACGACACGCGCAACGGTTTGTACCGTCTCGAACAGGCGCACAACGACTACCTTCAGGCACTCTCCGACGCCGGCATCATCGGCGCGGCACTTGGAATCTTTTTCGTGGTGGCGTTGTTTCGGATGGGATTCACACGCGCCGAATCGAAAGACAAATTCAGGCGCGGCATCGCGACGGGCGCGCTGGCCGGATGCTTCGCGGTGCTGGTGCATAGCTTTTTTGATTTCACGCTCCACACGACATCGAACGCGCTGTTGTTTCTCGTGCTCGCCGCACTGGCGACGATCAACGGGCGCGTCGAGCAGGTGAGCAGCGGACGCCGCAAGCGTCGCCGCCGCAAGCGCATTCATTCCGATGACCCGGAAATCGAACCAGCAGCCATCACCGCGCCCGCGTTGGAGACTCTCGAAAAGGTTTGAGGCTTAAAAGGCGGAAGCCCGACTGAGGGAGGACGTCTCTTTAGGTGCGATACAAACGCCCTTGCTGACGCGCGGGCTTCTGCCCGTCATCCGCAACTAAACTACAACCAACCGAACGAAAGGTTAGAGCACAAGCATGAGAATTCTCGTCACCGGGGGGGCAGGTTTCATCGGCTCGCACTTATGCGAGCGCCTGCTGAGTGAAGGGCACGAAGTAATCTGTCTCGACAATTTCTTCACG
>JBPCPQ010000253.1:0-2004 GCA_050999015.1 Pyrinomonadaceae bacterium
TTCGTTCTGGGTAAGTAGGCGGGGAAAGGCTGTTGTTTCAAACTTCGTGGCGCCCCGACGAAGCGGGGGGCGGATGTTACGGGTTCCGTGCGCGAAAGCACACGGCTAAACTCACGCGGTCGCTCACGCGACCGAACAGAAGCCTAATCTTTTTCAACTTTCGATTTATGCACACGCCTCATTTTAAGTTAAGCGAGAACGGGCTTCATCTGAAATCTGATGGCTGATTGCTAAAGATCATGTTCGAGCCTCTTTCAAAAATTCCAAGCGGTATGCGCTACTACTTCGGTGCGGAGGCGCGCGCGCGGCGTGAGGTAGAGGACGCCTGCATGTCGGTGTTCGACGGCTGGAGCTATGAGGAGATTGCGACGCCGTCGGTTGATTACTACGCGCTGTTCGAGCACGGCATGGGACACGACGAAGCGCACCGCGCCTTCCGCTTCACCGATAGCGACGGGCGAATGCTGGCGCTCAGACCGGACGTGACCTCATCAGTGGCGCGCGCCGCCGCGACACTTTTCGCGGAACGCGCGCGGCCTCTGCGTTTGTGCTATGCGGCTCCCGTCTTTCGGCAACGCTCGCGGTCGCATGCCGAGTGGCGGCGCGAGAGCCGGCAGATCGGGTGTGAATTAATCGGGGCCAGGAGTAGTGACGCTGATGTCGAGGTGCTGGCGATTGCCGCCGAAGTGTTGGAGACTTTAGGGCTGCGGAGCGAAGTCCGCATCACCCTGAATAACGTCGGAGTATTTAATGGCGTCGCCGAATCCCTGCGGCTCGACGCCGCCCGGCGCGAGCGGATGCGGCGCATCATTGACGTGAGAGATGCTTCCGAGCTTCAAAGTTTTCTGACGAGCGTTGCGCCGACAACCTCGTCCGGCGACCAAAGAGGGTGGCAATTGCCGCGCCTTTCGGGGAAGCGAGAGGTGCTCAATGAGGCAAGGCGCGTCATCAGCAACGAGCAATCGCGCGGTGCGCTCGCGGCGCTCGAAGATTTGTGGGGTGTCATTGAGAAACTCGGTCTCGCCGATTTAATCGAGATTGACCTCGGCGACGTTTCAGGTCTTGATTATTACACTGGACTCGTCTTCAAAATTTACGTCGCCGGGGCCGGCGCGCGTGTCGGCAGCGGCGGGCGCTACGACGATTTGATTGCGAACTTCGGGCGACGCGAGCCGGCGGTGGGCTTCGTGCTTGAGCTTGATGCGCTCACGGAAGTGGTGTTGCGGAGAGGATTCTCGCCCGCCAACCACACTGCGGCGGGCGCATCTCCGATTGAAAGCGCGACGCCGGCAGCCCTGTTCGCCGAAGCAAAGCAGCGCCGCGCGAACGGCCAGCGGGTGCAAATCAGTCACAGGGATGAGGGATTAGGGGTGAGGGACGACTGAAGACAGCAGGAAAAAAGATTGAGTGGACTCGATGAGGCTGGCGGTAACGCTTCCGATTCATCCCTCATCCCTCATCCCTCATCCCTCCCTTCGTTGACCGTCGCACTGCCGAAAGGCAGGATGCAGGATCAAGCGCTGTTGCTGCTGAAGCGTGCGGGCATTGAAGTGAGTAGGGGGGAATTGGCTTCGCGCCGTCTGGCAATTGAGGACGTGAGCGGGCGTTACCGCTTCGTCTTGGTGAAGCCGGCGGACGTGCCAGTTTACGTCGAGCACGGCATTGCCGATTGCGGCGTGGTCGGGCGCGACGTGTTGCTCGAATCGGAGTCGGACGTTCTGCAACCTCTTGATTTAGGGATCAGTTGTTGCCGGATCGTCGTCGCGGCGCTCACGAACGCCGCTCAGGGAGATCACGGGATGCTGCACGTCGCCACGAAGTACCCGCGCATTGCCGCCGCGCATTTCGGAGCGCGGGGAGTCCCCGTCGAAATCATCGAGCTTTCCGGCTCGGTTGAGTTGGCACCAATGCTCGGCCTTGCGGATTGCATTGTTGACCTTGTGGAAACGGGAAGAACGCTGGCGGACAATGGGCTAAGCATCGTGGAAACGATTACGGAATCAA
>JBPCPQ010000416.1:0-2656 GCA_050999015.1 Pyrinomonadaceae bacterium
CGCGGATCACACACCATATTTTCCAGCGGCACGACGCCTTTTTCCGACGACGCGAAAAATTCCTTCTCTGTTTCGCCGAACCATAGCGGACGTAGTCCAAGCGCGTCGGAACTGAAAACGATTTGATCGCCCTGTCTGGCGATGATCGCCGCCGGCCCCTGCGCGAGCGCCCCGAACGCGCGCCGCCAGTAGCGATATAAATCCTGCAAGTCGGCGGGGAATCGCGCGATTTCGCTCCACACCGGCGGAAAAGCAATCTCCAGCGCGTTCATCAAACTGAGGTCGTAATTGAACATGAAGCACTCGATGAGGCGGTCGAGCACTTGCGAGTCGCTGGCCTTCGCCGGCAATTGGAAGCCGAGCGCGCACGCCTCGCGTCCGAGTTGATCAATCGAATTGATTTCCCCGTTATGGCCGAGCGTCGAGAACATCTGCGCGCGTTCGGCGCGGGAATCGGTGTTGGTCGAGTAGCGACCGTGGCCGAGCGTGATCGCCGACTTAAATTCCGGGTGGCCGAGTTCGGGAAAATACCGCCGCAAAGTTTCGGCGTCGCCGCGCACTTTGTAGACCACGCTGTTCTGGCTGAGCGAAGCGATGTGAACCGGCAACTCGCGTTCGAGTTGAAGATGCAAATTGAAGATTTCGCGGTCTTCAATGCCGCGCGCCGAACGCGGCAGCGCTGCGACCTGCCAAAACTCCGGTTCGTTCGTGCGGGCGATGGGGCCGAGCGCCGTGGAGCGGACGCGCGCCGGTTCGGCGACTAAAACCTCGAGCGCGTATTCGTCGAACAATTCGAGAGCGCGCCGCTTTACGCCCTCGGCGTTCGCGCTTTCTTCGTGCGGAATCATGATGTGCGCGACGGTGAAATGGGCGCGTGCGGAAAGCTTCCGTCGCAGGCCGACGGCTTCGAGCCGTCTCCCCCACCACTCGCGCGGAATGTCGGTCTGAAGCCCCGCGCCGTCGCCCTCGCCTTCAATCTCGCCGGTGCGGTGTCCCATCCGCGTGAGCGCTTCGAGCGTCCGCTTGACGTTGCCGTGCGAAGCGCACCCGTCCTTTTTGACATTGGCGATGATCGCGCAGGCATCGTGCTCGCTTTCATCGTGAACCCAGCCCGCGCGTGGCGGCGGAGTGTCTGGGCTGAGTTGCATCACTTGTTCCATCTGTTTATGTGGGGCATCTTCCATCGCTTGAAATTCGATGAACTCTAAAATTTATGCCGGGAAACCAAGAGGCCATCAACCTTGCTCTGTTGATGGCCTCTTGATTTATCTTGAGATGTTACTCAACAGGCCATCACCAACTGATGTTGCTAATGCGCGTAAGGGTGATTGAAACTGTGGCAAGACGGTTAATGTACATTTCACTCAAGGGTGCTTTCCGCGATTTGAGACGCCCAGAAATTTTCTTGGGGAGACTTTGAGTTTCGCCGGTGCTTGCTCGCGGAACAACTTGGGGAGAATAATTACTCCAAACACCTGTCCCCTCTTATTTCCGCCATAGACTACAGATTTATCCACTGCTTGTATAATTGATTCTTTTTACCATCTCATAAAAAAAATTGGGGCGGCAGAAACTGTCGCCCCGTCCAAAGTGTCGGATTGAATGACCGATGAAACATCACAACCTATTATTTCACTTGAATTGATTTGAACTTACGCTGAGGAAATTAGAGTTGCAATCGTTCGAGATTCGCCGCTCGCCGAATCTAAAAGTTTGCCACAATGGGCTGCCGGCGTAATGCTTGCTCACTCCGGCAGCCCACCGTGGCCGCGATGGAAACTACAGATACACTTAAAAGGTTCTCTCCTATCCTGTCCGAAATTCTCCTTTCTATGTTGTTTTTAAGGAAAAATAATTCATCATCTACGGCGTCAGAACGTTACACCATAGTAGATGAAGAGCGCGTGATTACCGCTCTTCGCTCCAGAATTCCCGATGCTGTAACCGACGTTCAGGAGGCCGTTGCCGGGGAGCGTGAATGAAAGCGCGGGCGTCACGTAGCCGAAGCGGTTCTTGCCACTCAGCCAATCCGCGACGAAGCTGACTCGTGAATGCAGCGGTTGCTCGTAGGCGACAATCGCGCCGCCTTTCGTCCCGTTGCCGTCCTGCCGCCCCGCCAAACCGTAGACGCCTCCGGTCAGGCGCGGGCCGTAGGTCGCTTTGACCTTTTTACTGACGGTCGTGTAAATGAGGCCGAAGTTATCATCGGCGAGCGCGTCGCGGTCGTGAACCGGGAGATAGAGAATCCCGCCGGCGGCGGCGGCGACGCCGTTATCCTCATTGTTGTAAAACCGCCACTTGATGTTCGGTTGAATCTCTACTGGTTCCGCCGACCCGAAATCGTTGAGGCCGACGTTTACCCCGACTTCGACGTTTCCGCCAACGCCGACGACGGCGCGTGGCACAATCGTCGTAAACCCGCCGTTGTCCGCCGACTTCGGCTTACCGATGTAGTCAAACTCGAAATAGACTTTCTTTTCGGCGACGACATCGGTCGAAGGCGCATTCATGATTGTTGACTGGGCGACCACTGAGTGGGCGGTCATCAGAATGCTTGCAAGTAGTAACCCGAACGCTCCGGCGATTGATTTAGCTTTATGCATCTCTATGTTTCCTCTCCTTTCGCTCAGGCGAGCGTTGCGCTCGGTTCACCGGC
>JBPCPQ010000337.1:0-6196 GCA_050999015.1 Pyrinomonadaceae bacterium
CGTACCGTGCTCTAGGGGCTGTGCTTTCACACTCGCAAGTCCCGCGAGCGGCCTGATTGGATACGCACGAATGTTCAGACTACAACGCTTAGAAATCACCGGCTTCAAATCTTTCGCGGACTATACCGAACTTGTCTTTACCGGCGACGGCATCACCGCCGTTGTGGGTCCAAATGGTTGCGGGAAAAGCAATGTTGCAGACGCAATCTCGTGGGTTCTCGGCGAGCAGCGCGCGAAGCAGTTGCGCGGCGCGGAGATGAAGGACGTGATTTTTCAGGGGGCGCGTAACCGTGCAGCGAGCGGGATGGCCGAAGTCGTTCTTCATTTGGTGCGCGACGAGACAATCGAGGAAGAGCCGGACATTGACGACATTGACTCGGCGCTTGAAGAAATTGACGAGCAGACCGAAGCGGTCGAGGGAAAGCTCTCGCCGGAATTGCTCGGTGAGGTCGCGCCAATCGAAGCGCCGGGCGCAGGTAATCCGAGCGGCGCGCAGTTGACGGACGGGACATCCGGCAATGAAGCGGCGCTTTCCCAACCCGGCGGTAACGGAGAGTTATCTGTTGTTGCGTCCGGCAGTCCAATTGGTGCGGCTGAATTTGCTCAGCAAGGCGAGACCGAAGGCTTTGTTACTACAGCCGCCGGTGATGAAGGCGAAGCGGGCGGCGCAATCACCGCGAAAGCGCGGCACAAGCGGCATTGGCGTCCGCGTCGGATGGCGCTTGAGTTCGGCCCCGGTGAGAGCGTGTCGGTGACACGCCGCCTCTACGGTTCGGGCGAGAGCGAATATCTTTTGAACAATCGTCAGTGTCGCCTGCGTGATATTCAGGATTTATTCTCCGGGACGGGACTGGCCGGGGCGCACTACGCGATTATTGAACAGGGGCGCATCGGCCAAATCCTGTCCGCGAAGCCGATGGATCGCCGCACGTTGATTGAAGAGGCGGCGGGGATCACCAAGTTTCGCGTGCGCCAGCGTGCCGCCGAAGCACGTCTCGAAGGCGCGCGCACGAATCTACATCGCATTTCGGACATCATCTCCGAGATTGAAAGACAAGCAAATTCGTTGCGCCGGCAGGCGGGGAAGGCACGCCGGTACGCGCAGCTTCGTGAGGAATTGCGCGACCTGCTGCGTCGGGTATACGTCGCCGACGAGCATGCGCTCGTCGCCCTGCTGAGTGAGTTGCAGACACGACTCCTTGATACGAGCGAGGAGGAACATTCGCTCGCCGCGACACTGGAAGCGGGCGAGGACGAGGCAAGACGCACCACCGCCGAGGCGCGCGAGATCGAAGAGCTATTGTCAGTCGCCCGCGCCGAAGTCGCCGAGTCAAATCTCCAACGCGACCGGCGCGAGCGCGAGCGCGTCTACCAGCAGGAGCAAGCCGCTTCTCTCGAAGGACGGATTGCGGGTGTCGTCCGTGAATTGGAGACCGTGCGTGCGCGCGTGGCTCAGGTCGAAGCGGAGTGTGACGGTCTGCGCGCCGTCGAGGTTCAGGTGCGCGACGCCAGCGAGGAAGCCGCGCGCTTACTCGAAGCGGCGGAGAAGGCTCACGCCGAGCGCATGACCGAAGTGCTCGACGCCGAGGCGAAAATCGAAGTAGCGCGCGCCGAGTTGTTGACACATACCGCCGTCGCGGAACGCTTGATGGAGATCGGGCGTCAGTTGGAATCCGCGCTCGAACGCCTCGCGTCACAAGCCGAAGGGCTGGAGCGCGAAGGCGAGCGCGCCGCGACCGCGTATGAAGCGGCGAAAATTGCTGCGGAAAATCTTCAAATCGAGATAACCGAATCACGCGCGCGGCTTGACGCGCACGTGGCGGAGCGCGCCGCTGCCGCGCGCGAAGTAGCCGCCGCGCGCGCCGTTGTCGCCGAGACCGTGGCGGCACACGAGCGCGTTCGTGACGAGGCCGCCCGCGTGCGCCATCGTCTTGACACTCTGGCCGAACTCGACGCGCAACACGCGCTTTACTCGCAGGCCGTGCAACGCATCTTCTCGCACGACGAGCCGGACGAAGCTCCTAAAGATTTCCACTCAATCGCCACGCTCGCCGACGTGTTGCGAGTCGAGCCGCGTTGGGAGCGCGCGGTTGAAAGTGTATTCGGTTCCTACCTGCAAAGCGTGATTGTTCCGACGCCGGACGATGCGGCGCGTGCCGCCGCGTGGCTTCAGGCGAACGACGCCGGTCGCGCCACCTTCCTTATCGCGGGGCTGCACGGCGGGGGGGAGGGGAGCGCCGATCCGTTCGAGCACAACGCGGGCACTGCTTTAATCGAGGACGGCTCGGAGAACGATAATGATTTGCTTGGCGCGCGTATCGGCGACTTGCTCGGTGCACCGCGTGAGATCACGGCGGTGCTCGGGCGCACACTACCGCGCGAAGTCAACGCGCGTATCGTCAAAGACCTCGATCAAGCAATGATGCAGTCGCTTGCGACCGGTGAGATGTTCGTCACGACGCGCGGTGAGTGGGTGGCGGGCGGCCAATTGCTCGCCGCCGGCGGCCCCCTGTCTGCGGGCGACGGCGCGGGGCTTTTGGCTTTTAAGCGCGAGATGCGGGATTTGGGCGCGCGTTACACTGGGCTTGAAGCCGATTTGCTCTTCGCTGAGCAAGCGGCAAGCGGAGCGCGCGAGCGTCTCGGCCAACTCGAAGACGCCTACTTATTGCTTAATGAAGTCATCGGGCGCGAGGAGCGTGAACACGTCGCTCGTGAATTGACGGGAACACAATTGGTGCAGGACATCGAGCGCGCCGGTCGCCACATGCGCGTCGTCGCCGATGACGCGGCGCGACTTGCCGAAGAACGCCGCCTGCTTGAAGAGCGAGGCCTGATGCAAAAGAAGGAAGCCGAGGCCGCCGAAGCTGCGCGTCTCGCGGCCACACAGGAAGTCACGCAGGCCGCCGAACTTCTTTCGTCCGCACGGCGGGCCGCCGAAGCGGAGAGCGAGCGCCTCGGCAAACAGCGCGCGGCTGCCGCCGCCGCCGGCGAACGCCGTCGCGCGACGACCGCCGAACTGAAGCGGATGGAAGCCGAGGAGGGCGACCTTCACACCAGATTGGAACGCCACACCGAGGACTTGAACGAGATGGAGTCGCGCCTCACAGACTTGCGCCGCTCCATTGCTCAAATGGATGATGGGGCGGAGCAGGTTGATAGCGAGCGCGCGGCGTGTGAGCGCAAGGTCGAGGGGGTCGCGGGACGCCTCGCCGAAGCGCGCGAACGCGCCGACGCCTGCTCGTTGCGCCTGACGGATTTGCGGCATCAAGCAACGGCGGTGCGCGACGCGCGCGCGACTCTCGAAGTTCGGCGGGCGGAGGCCTCCGCCCGGCTCAACTATGTGCGCGAGGCTTGCGCCCACGATTTGGCTCAGACACCGGAAGAACTCGCACGCGGCCTTGAACCCGAAGAGGATTTCGATTTGGAATCGGCGCGCGCGCATGTCGAAGAATTGCGCGCGCGTCTCGAAGGTTTCGGGGCCGTCAACATGATGGCGCTCGAAGAACTCGCGGAGGCGGAAGACCGCTTGCAATTCCTGATCGCGCAGCGGCAGGACATTACCGACGGCATCACCTCGACGGAAGAAGCCCTGCGCGAAATCAAACGCCGTTCGCGTGATCGTTTCCGCCACGCCTTCGAGGAGATTAACCGTAACTTCGGGCAGTTCTTCGTCGAGTTGTTCGGCGGCGGTCGCGGCGAAATGAATTTGCTCGACGCCGACGACGTGTTGGAATCAGGCATTGACATTACCGCGCAGCCACCAGGCAAACGTCTTCAGAACGTGCTACTGTTGTCGGGCGGTGAAAAGGCGATGGCGGCACTCGCGCTGGTCTTAGCGATTTTCCGCTACCGCCCGTCGCCGTTTTGCCTGCTCGACGAAGTTGACGCGCCACTCGACGAAGCCAACATCGGGCGTTTCACGAATAAGATCACCGAGATGTCGGGGGACACGCAGTTCATCGTCATCACGCACAACAAGCGGACGATGGAAGTGGCGCGCGCCCTCTACGGCGTGACGATGGAAGACGCGGGCATTTCAAAGCTCGTCTCGGTCAGGTTTGAGTAGTTGTGAAAAACAAAAAACTTTTATGTGTGGCCGCAGCCGCGCTCCTTTCAATGAGCGCGGCTGTTTCCTCTGCCGGGCAGAAGAAAACGTCGCCCCGCCCCGAAGAGCGGGTTGGGCAGGGAGTTGCCGCCCCGGCGACTCCGGGCGCGTCAACGGCGGGAGCGACGACAACAACTGACAGCAGTGTCGCGGCGTCGCCGCAGTACTTTTACGAATTTGAGCAACCGGAGTTTGTCGTCAGCCACATTCAGATCGAGCATGACGGGGCGGGGCGCGGGCGCGTCAGGTTTGTGCGTAAAAGCGACGCCGAACCGATCACCGAACCTTTAGAGCTTTCCCCGTCCGTGCTTCAGCGCATCATGACAATCTGGGAGATGCTCCGCTTTCTTGAGACGGAAACCAGCTACCAATCCGAGAAGCAATTCCCGCATCTCGGTACGTCGCGTTTGCGGATGGAACGGGGCGGGCGCGAGCGGGCGGCGGAGTTTAACTGGACGAGAAACACCGATGCGTCCGCGCTCGTCAACGAATACCGCCGCGTCGCCGACCAAGCGTTGTTCGTTTTTGAAATAAACCTTGCGCGCGAAATCCAACCGCTCGATTCACCAAAACTTATATCTCGCCTCGACACTCTTCTTGATAGAAAGGCTCTTTCCGATCCGAAGCAACTCCTCCCTCTTCTGCGCGACTTGAGCATTGACGAGCGACTTCCGCTTATCGCGCGCAACCACGCCGGGCGTCTCCTGAAGAAGATAGAGAAATAACTCGCGGCGCACGAGCAACGGAGATTGCCCGGCGAGACATACCTCTTGCTTCGGCCTTTGGTTGCCAGCCATCATTCGTTGTCAATTGAATGAGATGTGCCAAACGAGACGCTTTACTTTATAATCACACACACTCGTGAGCACCGCACCTTCAAGCCAATTTGAGCGCACGTTAAAAGATTGCGCCCCCGACATCGAAGCGCTTCACGCGCGGTGCGCCGAAGCCGCGCCGAATTACGGAATTTCTTACGAGATTTTCGCCGAAGCAATTGCGACGGGTGTGAATAAGTACCTGCTGCACAACGGTGGGGATAATCCGTCGCCGGTTTCGCCCGCTGAGATGCGGCAGTTCATCAGCGAGCTTCAGGCCTCCGACCTGTACATGGCGCTGGCCTGCGCACGAGGAAACGAGGGTGCGTGGTGGGATTTTGATAGCGGATACCGGCGATTCATCGAGCGCGTCGCGCAGCATCTGGCGAGCGCCGGGACGGATGCGGAAGAAGTGACGGATTCCGTTTATACCGAGCTTTACGGCACGCGCGTCGTTGACGGGGTGCGGCATTCCAAGTTCGCCACCTACACCGGGCGGGGCGCCTTACGCGGCTGGTTGAGGACGATTGTGTGGCACGCGGTGGTTGACATGCACCGCGCCCGCCGGGACGCGATCACGATTGATGACTGGTCGGAGAGCGGGGGGGAAATTGATGATCGTCCGGGCTGGCGTGCCGAGGCCCACGGCGGCGAAACCGCGATGGTCAACCTCGTCGCACGTGAACGCTACGGCGCGGCGACAGTCGCTGCGCTCGATACCGCGCTGGCCTCACTGGACGAACATGAGAGGCTTCTGCTTCTTTATTATCACGTCGAAGGATTGAAACTGCGGGAGATTGCCCGCCTCGTCGAAGAGCCTCTGTCACCGTTGCGTCGCTGGTTCCAGCGTCAGGCGAAACCGCGCGGCGGTGGCGGCGATGCGACGTCGAAGCAGCGAGTCTACGAATCAACCGTGATGCGCTGGCTGGAGAAGGTTTACGCGCAGATACACAACCGCTTCACGGAGGAGTTGAAACAAAAGAGCAACTTGAGCGCGGAAGAGGTAGCGTTATGCGTCGAAATGGCCGGGGGGGGCGTCGCGCCCGAAGACCTCTATCGGCATTTGAAAATTACTTGAGGCTTAAGGCAAAGATGTTGTCGAATCAACGTCCAACCGAAAGGAGGGAGTCATCACAGTGCCAAGACAAAAGACAAATAGCCAAAGTGAGTCTGTTCGACGAATGATCGAGCAGCACCTTCGTCGCCGAGCGCTTGTTGCGCCGCCGGTCACAGTCGGAAATCATATGAATGAAGACGCCCTCGCCGCTTTCGTCGA
>JBPCPQ010000066.1:0-1398 GCA_050999015.1 Pyrinomonadaceae bacterium
CCGTGTCAGCCGTGCGATCAGGACCGCTCAACTCATCGAGCGCGGCATTCAAGCGTCGCGCCAGGAAGAGGCGCAATTGTCACTGACCGGAGATGCGGACGTCGCTTTAGCGCGCAGCTTCGCCGACATTGACCACGCCCGAGCGTCACTCGCGGCGGCGCGGGAAGCTGATGCGTGTGAGAAGAGGCTTGCGGTGTTCTCACGCATTCGCGGCGAGATGGAGCGGGACGTTAGCGGCTATCTCAAAGAGGTTCTTCACGGGCACGGAGCGAGCGCGTTTGCGCCGGGCGAAGGCAGCGCTCATCACACACAGATGACAGCCGCGATCATTAAAGAGGCGTTCGCACGTCACGGCATCGAACCCGAAACTCTACACTTAAATGATTCGCGCATCGAGAACATCGCCGGATCAATCGTCAGCAGCCTGCCGCGCGAGTTCGCCCGGACCCGCGAATGGAACAACGGTCTGGCGCAGATTGAGCGCAATGAACAAGAGCAGGAAACCTTGCGTGTGGATCACGCCCTCAACCGCAACATGGCACCTTCCGACAGGGCGCCCGCCCAAATAGAGAGGACTTACGGGCATCGTCACGGCGACGGCGAGTCGCTCAACCTTGAAGAGCAGTTCGTCGAGCAGAAGGTCGGTCGGCAGCTTGAGCGTGCTCAAGGTACGCTTTCTTACGCATCATCAAGCACATCACGTACCCTCGCTCGCGAACAAAGGCAGGCGCACCAACTTGATGAGGTAGCGGAAATAGCCAAACCAAAAGAACATGACCGCCAGCATGTGCTCGCGCGGTGATTTTTATCTTCCAGAAAATTTACACACAAGAAAAGAGGCGGAGCCGTCTCGATGCGTCGCGCGGCATCCCGATTTGCCGCTCCCGCTCGCCGGCATAGGCTAATAGATCGAAGTGGCGTTCGCGTAGGCCCGGTAGATCGGCTTTGTTGGGCCGGTGCCAATGTCGATCACAGTCTCGCCGCCATTGACCTCGCGCTATTGGCGTAAAAGAACACGTTCGCAGAGGGTGGAAAGATGTGCTCATTGAATTCCAGTTCGAGTTCAATACTCTGGACGACGAACCTCCTGCGTTCTGTTTCCTGTAGAAACGTTTCCGTGTTCTTCATAGCCACAGAGTAAACGAAACTCCCAGCCGAACTACAGTCGCGCCGCGAAGATGACTAACACCCCACATCCATTTGAAATTCGCTCTTCATTAAAAAAACAAAAAGCCGGCTTTCTTCTGCCCTTGCCCGCCTTGTGAAGCCGGCTGTCGCGTCATCATCAGCCAGCGGAGTCGTGGTTCAGACGGAATGGAATTCACGGCATTAACATTCTCGGGCGTCAGCGCCGGTCCCATCCACTTCTCCACTAGCGTCGGCGTCAGATACCAAAAG
>JBPCPQ010000465.1:0-12138 GCA_050999015.1 Pyrinomonadaceae bacterium
GCAACGCCGCCATCGAGCGCAAGCTGACGGATAACATGTCGCTGACGGCGAGCTATCTGTTCGTCGGCGCGCATCACCTGCCGCGCCCGACGAATCTCAACGGCCCGAACAACGCGCTGCTGATTCAGAACTTCGTCCGCTGCACGAACCGCCAGCCGGTCGTGACCGGCGAAGTGCTGTCGCTCCCGGCGTGCTCCAACGTCGTCGCGCAGCCGATCCCGGGTCTCGTCACCGTCACGACGCGCGGCGCGGTCGTCAATCCGTTCGCCGCGAATCTGTTCCGCACGTCGGGGCCGAACTATTTCTTCGTGCAATCCATCACGGGTGGTGCGGTGACGCCGGCAGTTTTGAACAGTGTGCTCACCGCGACGGGTGCGCTCGCCCGCCCAGGCAGAATCTCGACGTTTGGTGACATCAACGCGCAAGTTTCCGACGGCAACTCCATCTACCACGCCGGCAACTTCGAGTTGAAGCGGCGCTTCGCCGACAACTTTCAGTTCCTCGCGTCCTACACGTGGTCGCACTCGATTGACGACTCTTCCGACTTGCAGACGCTTCTGCTGCCGCAGGACGTGAACAACCTACGCGCCGAGCGCGCCGACTCGCTCTTCGACCAGCGCCACCGCTTCGTCTTCAGTGGCGTGCTGGCCGCGCCCGATGCGTGGCGCTCCGGGGGCGGCTTCCGAAGTTTCCTCGCGGATTTTGTCATCGCGCCGATCTTTGAAATCTCTTCGGGTCGCCCGTTCAACATTCTCACCAGCCTTGACACCAACAACGACCTCAGCACGCAAACCGACCGCCCGAACGTCGCTTCGGACGGCACGCTCATTCTGCCGGGGGCGTTCCAGTCCGGCACGCTCGGACGCAACCGGGGCATTACCGAGAGCTACTCGTCGCTCGACATGCGCGTGACGCGCAAGATACGTTTCGGCGAGCGCGTCAACCTCGACGTGATCGCCGAAGGCTTCAACCTCTTCAATCGTTTCAATCAGGCCGCCTCGTCCCCGCGCTTCGAGGACGTCAATGCCATCGGGCGGCGCGACGGCGCGGGGCGCTACTACGGTCGCGCGACCGCCGCGTTCGATCCGAGGCAATTTCAATTCGGGTTGAAGCTGAACTTCTAAGGTTTCAACAAAACGGAAGCCCGGCCCCTCGATTCAAAATCAAACCGCGGGGCCGGGCTTCCGTTTTGTTCACTGGAAATTTATTAACCGGGAGGGCCGCCGACCGCGCTTACTGCGGCAGGCCGACGCGCCGCACGAGTTCCGCGAAACGGGGGTCTGAGCGAAGACGATCAAACGTCGGATCAACTTTGAGGAAGACGAGGATAAAATCCCGCCCGTCATAAGCCTTGTCGAGCTGTGCGAAGGCCTCGTCCTTCTCACTCAGTCCCGCGTAGATGAACGCGATGATGGTCGGCGAGATGTATCTTCGCTTCGAGCGCTCCTTCAAGTCGTCGATCACGGCTTGCGCCTCGCGTCGCTTACCCGAGAGCGCGTAAGCGTTCCCGAGTGATGCCAGTTCGTCGGGGCTGTCGCCCGATAGTGGTATCGCCTTTTGATATTCCGCGATGGCTTCCTCGTACAGTCCTTTGTGTACGTAAACATTGCCGAGCGCCCAGTGCGCGAAGCCGGAGTTCGGCTCCATTTCGAGCGCCCGCCTGTACTGCTCAATCGCATGGTCGTAGTGGCGTTGTTGGTAAAGGATGTCTCCCGTCCCGGCGACCTTTTCGAGTGAGAGCGGGTCGAGTTCCTGCGCGCGCCTCATCTCCACGAGGGCTTCATCAAAACGCCCCATCGCAGACAAGTATAAGCCGTACATTTGGCGGGCGTCAGAAGAACTCCGGTTGATCTCGACGGCCCGTTTGAACTCTCCCTCGGCGCCCACAAAGTCCCAGTCGTAGAGAAACTTGACGACCCCGAGCGCGGTGTGCGCTTCGGCCAGTCCTTCGTCAAGCTCTATCGCCTTCAACGCCGCCTCCCGTGCCCTGGGAAAGCCGTCCTTCGGCGCGAGCGCATTCCAGCCGCTGAGTCTCTGGTAGGCGTCGGCCAGCCCGGCATAGGCGAGCGCGTAGTTCGGGTCGCGGTCTATCGCCTGTTGAAAGTAGTCGCGGCCTTTCTGAAAGCCGTCATCCGTTAATCTGTTCAGGTGGTAACGGCCATTGAGGTAGAGTTGGTAGGCTTCGGCGTTTTCGGTGTGGTGTTTGGTGAGCCGCTTCCTTTCCTCGCCCGCGAGCGTCACGGCCAGCGCCCCGGCCATGCGCTCGGAGATCGAGTCCTGCACGGCGAAGATGTCGGTCATCTTCTCGTCGAACTTGTCGGCCCAGAGCGACGCGCCGTCCTCGACTCGCAACAAACGCACCGTGACCCTGACTTTCTCGCCCGCCTTCTGAATGTGCCCGTCGAGCACCGCGTCCACTTTCTGCTCGCGGCCTGCGGCGACCGCGTCCTGCTCCAGCCCCGTGTACTTATGCACCGCGCTGATAGGGCGCACGTCAATCTCCCGGATGTTGCTCAGACGCGCGATGAGTGTATCGGCCATCCCCAGCTCGAGAGCCTCGTCGCGGCCTTCCGTGCCGAGCGGCTTGAAGGGCAACACCGCGATAGACTTGATCGGCGCGGGCGGCGGCGCGGGTCGTGAGGAGTAGATTGCGAGCGTGAGAGCGGCGAGCAACAGCACGCCGACGGCTAACACGACCGCCGCCGTTCGACTCTGAACCCGGTAGCCCAATACCCCGAACAGCCCCGACCGTCTGGGCGGGACGAGCGGTAACATGCCGCGAGGCACTCCCGACGAACTGAAGAGGTGATCCAGCCCACCTGCCTCCGCGACGACCTGACGCAGATCGGCGATCATCTCCCGCACCGACTGGTAACGTTCTGTCGGCTCCTTAGCGAGTGCGCGATCAATCACCGCCGACAGCCGCGCGGGTATCGCTTTGTTCAACTCTGCGGCTGGCGCGTGCGGCTGTGTGAGCAGCGCGCTGATGACATCCGCGCGCGACTTCCCCTTGAAGGGAATCTGCCCGGTCGCCATCTCGTAGAGGACGCAGCCGAACGAGAAGATGTCGCTGCGGTGATCTACGCGCTGCCCCCTCGCCTGCTCCGGCGACATCGAGGCGGGCGTGCCCATCACCTGTCCCGTCATGGTCAGGTGTGTCTCGGCCTCGCCTTCGGCACGTTCCAAAAGTTTCGCCAGCCCGAAGTCGAGCACCTGCGCTCTACCTCCGGGCGTGACGATGATGTTTCCGGCCTTGATGTCGCGGTGGATGATACCCTGTTCGTGGGCGGTTGCGAGCGCGTCGGCTACTTGCAGCGTGACCGAAAGCAGGCTGTCAAGCTTGAGTGGTCGCCCTCGGAAGAGTTGCCTCAGTGTTTCTCCCTCGACGTACTGCATGGCGATGTAGGGGCGGCCCCGCGCCTCGCCGACCTCGTGGATGGTGCAGATGTTCGGGTGGTCGAGCGCGGAAGCGAGGCGCGCTTCGCGCAGGAAACGTGCGCGTGCGCTCGCGTCGCCGGTCAGACCGGGGTCGAGCAGTTTCAGAGCCACCTTGCGGCCTAACCTGACATCTTGGGCGAGATAGACCGCGCCCATCCCGCCTGTGCCGAGTTGCTTCTCGATGGAGTAAGGGCCGACGTGGCGTCCGAGGATTGAGCCGTCCGAACTCGCATCTTCGAGCAGCAAGGCGGCGTCTTCCAGCGCATTTGCCTTAAGAAACCCGTCAGACTGCTGGGCCGACGCGAGCAGCGACTCCACTTCTTCACGCAACCCGGAGTCGCCCACACACTCACTGTCCAAAAGCGCGGCGCGCTCCGCCGGCTCGCGCGCAAGCGCGGCTTGAAGCACCCGCTCAATTCTTTGCCATCGTTCCGGCGTCATCATCCAAGTGATGGGTGATGGGTGATGAGTGAAAGCAAGTCGTCTTTGCTCATCACTCATCACCTATCACTTTGTCTTACTGATTTCACGGTGCAGCCAAATCTTGGCCGTGCGCCAATCGCGCTCGATTGTCGGGGTTGATACTCCGACGACCTCCGCCGTCTCTTCGGTGGTCAGCCCGCCGAAGTATCTTAGCTCGACGATCTGGCATTTGCGCGGGTCAATAGTCGCGAGGTTTGTCAGCGCCTCGTCGAGCGCCACCAAATCGGCGGCGCGCTCGTCGGACACATCTGCCGCTTCGTCGAGAGATATTTGCTTCGCCCCGCTTCCGCGCTTGGCGGAGCGGCGGCTGCGTGCGCGCTCGATCAGGATGCGACGCATCGCCTGCGCGGCGATGGCGAAAAAATGTGCTCGGTCGCGCGGGCGCATCCTTTCGTAATCTATGAGCCGGAGATATGCCTCGTTGACCAGTGCCGTCGTCTGAAGTGTGTTGTCGGGGCGCTCGCGCCGCATCTGGCGGTGGGCGAGCCGCCGCAACTCTTGATAGACCAACGGGATCACGCGGTCGAGCGACGTTTTGTCGCCGTTGCCCCAAGCTAGGAGCAGTCCGGTGATTTCCTCTGGAAGTGGCTTCGTCATTCGATTTCGCAAGTTTTATTGGGCGAGTCGGGACATCACGGATTATAGCACTGCCCGGCGGATAAAATTTCTTGATGGCGTGATGGGATTTCGCGTCGGTTTACGCCGAATAGTATGAGGGCGGAAATCATGAGGACGCGAGAGGGGCGCGCTGCTCGCCCGCGTCAGTTCGCGTTGACGCATTGCAGCATGACAAAGGAAGTTATCCCTCCCCACTATCCTTCTGGATTTTCCCTGTGAGTGCGGCTCCTTGAGAATCCCTTTCCCAGTGCATTGCGCGATGCCTGCCCGTTTGGAGACCAACGTCTGAAGCCACAGAGGTTTTACCTTTCACCAGTTCCACAACAAGTCCTGTAGGAGGATTCACCCATGAAAAATTTCGCAACGATGCTCAAGCCTCTGGCCCTGAGCATTGCCCTGCTGTCCATTTTGACCGTCGGCTCGAGCGAGGCGAGAGCTGATGAAATCACCATTGCCGGTTACACCAACGGCACTTTTAACGGCACTCCAGCAGCCATGCAAGGCCCCGGCTTACAGCAGGCTTCGATTATCGGCTTGAGCTACACGAACTCCACTTTCAGCGGCACGACGGTCGACGGTTTCCTCGGCTTGGGCGGCAACCCGGCTCCGCAGGGCATGCAGGGAGTCAACAACTTAGGTACGTTTTCCCTCGCGAATACAAGGGCGAATTACGATTTCACGTTCACCTTGCGTGTCACTTTCACGCTGCCGACCGGCATCAACAACCCGACAGGCGGCACGGCGACGCTAACCGGCTCCGTCCTTTCCACAGGTGATGGCGGCGTCCAAGTTGATTTCAACAATGCCCCGATCCTGTTCACCTTCAGCAATGCGTCTGGTTCCGGTTCGTTCCTCTTCGCTGTAAACGACGTGTCGCTTGGTTTGGGTCAGACAGCCGCACTAACCGGCCAGATTACGGCTGCGCAGACGAACACCGTTCCCGAACCGGCGACGCTGCTGCTGCTCGGCACGGGTCTGGCCGGAGCGGCGTTAAAGGCGCGCCGGCGACGCACAACTCACTCCGGCAAAGAATAAAAGTTGTGAAGGCTTTGACGCGCGGGGTGGCGCTTGCCCCCGCCGCCCCAGACGCTCGTCTTCATGTTGTGAGATGGACAATCTAGTTACTGAAATCGAGCGTCGGTAGGAGTTAGATCAGCGTCCGCTCCGAACCCTTTCTGATACGACGGGAGCAATCATGAACAGGCATCTTCTGGAAATTGAATTGAAAAAAGCAGGTGTCAAAGTTTTGGGATGGGAGTTCACCCTGCGGTGCGACACCTGTGGCCGAAGGTGGGAACCCTTCATCCCACCGGATGATGAGTCCCCAATCGAGGTGCGACCCGGTTTTTGGAAATGTCCGAGCGGGTGTAACCGCGCGGCGAAAGCCGATCCGCAGGTCGAGGCCGCGACCCCTCAACGTGTCGTGGTTAATGGCATGACGGGCGTGGTCTTCGATGAGGCAGATTTCAAAGACTTCAAAGATTACGTCATCTCTGTGAACGAAACCGAGGCCCAGCGCCCGTCAGACCACGCCGCTCGTTAGAGGGCAGTAAGAGCGGCCGGATAATGGCACCGCGCGCCCGCGCCTTTCCAGCCCCGCGCCTGAATTTCTCTTCGGGCGCGTGATGGGGTTTCGCATTGGTTTACGCTGAATAGTACGAGAACGGAAATCTTTAACTTCACTAGGAGAAACGAGAGATGTTCACATTACGCAAACTTTGCTTTTCAATCCCCGCAGCCGTCGTGCTGTGTTGTGTTTCGGTGATGACGGCACAGGCTGAGACACTCACGTTCGCCACCCGGGCGGCTTTTAATGCGGCAACGACCGGTAACAATATCGTCAATTTTAACGGAATCATCCCTCCAGCAACCGCAATCAATATCCCCAATCCTTCAACGTTTGGCGGAGTGACGTTCTCATCTACCGAGAATCTTTTTATTATCGATGAGGCATACTCAGGCCAATTCTATAAGACGAATTCGGCGTCCGGGGGCGGTAACATATCAACGCAAACGCAGCCGTCGTTGGTGGGGCCACTTACGCTCACCATCACTTTACCGGGAGCATACACTGCCGTGGGGTTCGACCTCAGCACTATCTCCTCGGCGAATGTAGTAATTACCCTCTCGGATAGCTCAATCCTCAACTTCAATACGGTTGGCACAGCGAATGGTAGTTTCGGTCAGTTCTTCGGATTCACCTCGACCGCTGGCATCACGTCGCTCTCACTTTTAGTTACCCGGACCGGGAACCCTGTCATCAATTCTTTTTCGCTTGATGATTTCACATATGGCACAAGGCCGCCGCCACCCAACGCAGTTCCTGAGCCGGCATCCATGCTTCTGCTCGGCACGGGGCTGTCGGCTGTCGCCGCCGCCGTGAGGAAGAGACGACGCGAGCGGCAAGGGACACCTTCGTCGTGACATATTCTTGCTTCAGCAGCACCGGCCAAGTGCTCCGCATAGACTCTCGACATATTTCTTACTATCAACTCCCGCCATCTGCCTCTCGTGTGGACAGCGGAAGGGTTAGAGGCGGCAATCGCTTCAACAGATGCGGCGATTGCAAACAGTCCTGTTACCAGCATCCATCTCAACACTTAAGGAGAAATGAACCATGCCAACACTATCGAATCCCACACTGCAAATCCAACTCGATTCTACTAATAACGCCAAGAGAAAACTTACCGCAACCGTCAATGTTACATTCTCCGCTAATGAGCAAGCTGCCATGCAAGCCTTAGATAGCAAGCATACGCTCAGGTGCCGTATCTGGGGAAAGGACGAAGGAGAGGACTCTGGCCTTAACGGTGGCAATGATGACTTGTTCCAACTGGATGACGCAAAGTTAATCAACACCAATGGCGTCAAAACGTTCACCGACTTGGTGCTCTCTGAGAAGCTGGATGAGGATGATCAATTTCAGGACGAGATCATCGCGCGTTTTACCTGTCTGCCCGGGGGAAAGATGACGTTTAGTCCCTCAACCTCGGTAAATAGTCCGAAGGTTTCCGGCAACTTCTAGATTACATAGTATGACCAAAAGGCGGGTTGTGGAAATCAGTTATCTGGAGTTCACACCCGCCGCCTAACAAGGCGCTGAACACGGACGCGCAAAGGACACGCGCCGGTTAGCTTGGGTCGTTCAGCGCGGACGACGATTGTAAGCTCGACTTTATTCATTCCACATCAGAAGGCTTTGACGATTCGCGCGGAACCGGCGAAGCTTGAACTTTCACAATTGGAGGGTACCGAATGTTGATGAAGACGAGGTTCAACGCAGCGCTGATTGTCTTGTTGACTCTTGTTGCTTCCGCCGCCGCATCGGGACAGTCGAAAGAGACGCGTGAGCACCGCGTCATCCCCATCAGGCCGATGACCGAGGAAGTGGAAATTCTCTTCGGCGACCCGGAGGCGGTGGGCAAGCCGTTCGTGATGAGAATCCGCGAACTACCCGGCACGATCATCCCGCCGCATAAGCATCCGGTTGACGAACACATCACCGTGGTCGAGGGCACGATCTATTTCGCCGTGAGCGAGAAGTTCGACCGTGCGGCGATGAAGGAGATCAAAGCCGGCGGCTACGCCTTCATCCCGAAGGGCAGCACGATGTTCGGCTACATCCCCGACGGCGCCATCGTCCAGGTTCACGGTACGGGGCCGTTCCACATCCACTGGCGCGCGGGGACTAACTGGCACACGGGGCACAAAACGCTCGATGACTCAGATGCCGCAGCCCATTTCAAGTTCAAGCGGGGCGAGCGCGTCGTCGCCAAACGAGGGCGAGGCCGCATTCGACAGGCCTACGATTCCGGCGAAATCCTCCAGTATGAAATCGAGGGCGAAGACGGCAGCTTGTTCATGGCTCTGGAGGATGAGCTTCGGCGCGGCTGAGGCAGAGGAGACTGAAAAAATGAGCCGCGCCCCCTTGAGAACATACATGCGCTTAATGTAATCACATTTTCGTGGCCGAGACCGACCCGGAGAAAACATTCAACTCCCGGTGCCCTCCGTGTCTCTCCTCCGTATCCCTGTGTACACCTACCGCCCGCCTCCACTCTCTACCTCTCAATAGAAAAGCAACTCCCCAACAACACTGGCGGCGAACCTTGCCGCGACACAGAGCATCGCAGTGCCGTACATCTCCCACCATTTCTATGAGCTTAAAATTAGTCTTCTTTTTGTGAGAGAATGTCGTCTATGTTGAAAGCAATCATCTACCGTCACGTCGCCGCCGTCATTGTTATTTCAATAATCGTTTTGAGCGCCGCTGGATCATCGCTGGCGCAGTCGGGAGCGACGCGCCCGCGCCGCACCACTCCGACGCAGCCGACGCCCGCGCCTTCGACGAGTAGCACCGCTGATTCATCCGCCGCGCCCGCGCAGACACCGACCGCCGCGCGCTCTAACACACCACCCGCCGCGACTAGAACAACCACCGCCGGCACGACCGACACGACGCGCGCTTACTCTCTACTCCAGCAGAAACAGTATGACGCCGCCGCGAAGGAAGCGAGTCAGGTCGCGGCGAAAGACCCGAAGAATTCCGAAGCGTGGAAGATTGCCGGTTTTGCAAAGTTGAGCTTGAAGCAGTATGTGGACGCGGCGAGCGATTTGCAGAAGGCGTATGACCTTCAGCGCGCCGCCAAAGAGGACGATGTGCCGACCGTTGACGCGCTCGCGCAGGCCTACATCCGCAGCGAAAAGTATGATCAGGCGCTGCCGTTTCTGACGGCCGTAACGACGCGACAGGGCGCGAAGCCCGACGCGCTGATGCTCTACTATCGCGGCTTCGCCGAATACCAAACGAAGAAATTTACCGAGGCCGAACGCTCATTCAATGAAGCGATCAAGGCCGACCCGAAAAACTCGGCGGCGCTCTTCTACTTGGGGCGCATCGCCTACGACCGCAAGAACGACGACGCGGCGATCAACGCGCTCAACCGCGCGACGCTCAGCGACCCGCGCCTCGCTGAAGCATGGTCGTATTTAACTTACGCTTACCTGCGCCGGGCGGAAGCGGCAGGCGGCACCGGTGCGAAAGCCGACGCGGATTATCAGGGCGCGGTGCGCTCGAGCGAAGGTCTGTTCAAAGTCAGAAACGACGAGCCGGCGGCGGCGCTTCACGCGCAGGCTCTAATTCGCGCGCAACAGTATGCGCGCGCGGCGACCGCCCTTGAGCGCGTCGCCGCCAACCCAAACACGCAAGGCTCGACGCTCTACCTGCTCGGCTTCTCTCATTCGCGCGCCAAGAATTTCCCCAAGGCCATCACGGCGCTCGAACGCGCCGCCACGAAATCATCCGACGACGCCAACGTCTTCCGCGAACTCGGCTATGCCCACGAAGCCTCGAAGCAATATGCCAAAGCCCTCGCTGCCTACGAGAAAGGCTTAACCCTCGCGCCGACCGACGAGTACTTCAAAGAATCCGTCGAGCGCGTCAGACCGTTCGCCAAGTAGTCCGGCGACACAATCACGTGCGACTGGATGATTGATTGGCTGAGCGTTGTTAACGGACGCTCAGTCAATTTTTGTTTTTGGAGTTCGAGAGCGCGGGCGATTTAACGACTGATGAGAATCCCAGCGTGATTGATGGTCGAGTTCATCGTGCCATGCGCGTGTCATCGGTTAAGGAGTCGGCTGTACTCCCTCTCCTCTTTGATAATTCCGCCGACCTAAACTGCATGGTCGCTGTCTCGGTCACGCTTCCCGCCGGCCCGATCAGCCAATCCTTCGGTACCGATGTCTCTCCGAGTGCAGTGCCACTCTCATCGTCAAGGATATGTCTCTTGCTCCGCTTCCGGTCGCTGCGCTCCTCCAGTAAGCCCAGAGGCGTGTAGAGGATCAGCATTAAGAACCTGAACGGGAGGAAGAAGAAAATCAGCGGGAGCAGCGCCGAGTCGGCCAAAAAGGTCAGCCCCCCTTGTACCATCAGCCGCCACGAACTCCTCACCCGGCCCACGCGCGCTCCCGCCGGGGCTTCTTCAAACACGTGCTCGGCATAACGCGCGATTGAGCGGTCGAGATGGCGGTTGAATCTCGTGAAGATGCTGTCTTCGCTGGCGGCGAGAGCCAGCGTGACCACTTCCAGATTGGTGCCGCAGGCGGGGCAGAAGGGGCGTTGGTGCGGGTCGTCTCTTCCGCATTTTGGACAGAACATGAATCAGGGCCTCCGCTGATGAGTGTCATTACATCCGCTTGTACGAAGACGAAGCGGTTTAGTTCTACCCGCTTTCTGAGGGGCGTACAACCACACTCCACCGTGCATCAAGCCACTAATTGACGCGGGACGGTGACGAACCACGCACTCAATCCGAGGAGTGCCACGACCGCGGCCAGCGCGTAGAACATCACGGCGTAGGAGCCAGTCCGGGCCACGCATTCCGCGAGGAGCAACGGCCCGACGGCCGACGCGAGCACCGTCAGCGCCTGCGCCGCTCCCTGAATCTTGCCGAGATGCGCGCGTCCGTAAGCGCGGCTCCAGAAGGTGAAGAAAATGACGATGACGAAACCGCCCGCCAGTCCCATGACGAGGGCGTAGGCCGCGACGTGTGCCTGAGTTCTGACGTGAGGTAAGGCGGAGAGCGAAGCCGCGAGAAGAACCATTGCTAACGCCAGCAGCCGATTCATCGCCCACTTGGACGCGAGCCAGCCGCCGAGGAAGTTCCCGACCAATGCGGTCAGCGCACCGATCACGAGTGTGCGGTGGTAGGTGGAAGCGTCGAAGCTTCTTTCGGCGAGGATTGATTCGTTGAAGAGAGCGATGCCGGAGGCCGTCAGGCCGTAAACCGAACTGGCGAGGCCGAAGACCCAGAAGGCCGGCGTTAATAGTGCCTGCCGCAATGTGTGGCCGTCGCCCGCCTCCTCGACGCGCTGATTAACCGGGCGCTCGCCGTCGGGCGAGCGGCGAATCGCTTCGGGCCGCCGCCGCACGAGAAGCCAGCCGAGCGGCGCGAGACCCAGCAGTAGCATTAAGCCGATGGCGGTCCACGCCGCGCGCCAACCGTAGTTGATGACGGTCGCACCCACGACAGGGAAGGCCAACATAAAGCCGACGCTGAGCACGACCGTATAGACGGCCATCGCAAGGCTGAGCCGGCGCACGAACCACTGGCCGACCAGTGTGATGCTAATGACCGAAAGGGCACTCTGCCCCAAGCCCCGCGTGAGCGTGATCAGAACAGCGAGCGAGGCCACTCCCTTCGCGCCGCTCATCAACAGGACGACCGCGCCGAGTGCCACGACCACGACGGTGAGAAGGAAGCGGCTGCCGAAGCGATCAATCAGTCGTCCGACGCCGAGGGCGAAGAGCGCGCCGGTTAAAGTAGCCCAGAAATTGATGCGGGCGAAAAGCACGCGGTCGAGTTGGAGGTCTGCCAGGAGCGGCTCGGTGATCAGGCCGAGACCCTGCGTTCGACCCGGCAGCGTCCCGACCATCGCCAGTGCGGCCACCGCGAGGTTCACCCATCCGTAATAGAACGGGAGAGCGAAGGGGCCGACTGTCGGGCGGCGCATCTCGGCGCGTAACGAGTCCACGCGTTTAGTCCTCCGCGACCGTGAGCGGATAATTACCCGAACTGCGCGGTGAATTATTGCTGG
>JBPCPQ010000238.1:0-2527 GCA_050999015.1 Pyrinomonadaceae bacterium
GGGGACGACGCGCTGCGTGATGATGGGGCCGCCGTCGAGGGACTCGTCAACAAAGTGGACGGTGCAGCCGGAAAACTTCACGCCGTAATGGAGCGCTTGGCGTTGCGCATCGAGGCCGGGAAAGGCCGGGAGCAAGCTCGGATGAATGTTGAGAATGCGCCTGCGATAAGCTTCGATAAAGAGCGGCGAGAGCAGTCGCATGAAACCGGCGAGGCAGACGAGATCAATTCCCCGCGCGCGAAGCGCCGCGATGATGTCGCGCTCATGCTCTTCACGCAAACGCTTCCGACGCTCAATGACGAGCGTCTCTATTTGGCGCTCCGCCGCGTGGCTGAGACCTGCGGCATCGTTTTTATCGCTGATGACAACGGTGATTTCCGCATTAGGGATGCGCCCGTCGCGCACCGCGTCGGCGAGCGCGAGCATGTTTGAGCCACGCCCGGAAATCAGGATGCCGATGCGACAGAGTCTTTTCTCAATCTCGTCATTCATCGCGGGAAAATTTACCAGAGCGCGTCGTGTCGTTCCATCACGCCGTAGGCTTCGCGCAATTCGATGCCGCCGGGCAAAGTGCCGGTGAAGGTGCCGAAAGGCTGCGAGTAATCGGAGCGCATTAAAATCAAGTTGTCGCGCCGCGCGCGGACTACTTCCTGATGAAAGTCTAACTTGCCGCCCTCGGCGAAACTGACCGACGAGAGATCGTCGGCGAATTTGACCGCGCCGATTTCCTGCGGCGTGCCGTTAATCCAGACGGTGTTCTCGCTCGCTTCGGGCGAATCGTTGAGGCCGACAATGACGCTCCACCCGACATTGCGCCCCAGCGCATCCGTGCCCGTGCCGCCCGACCACAGCCAGCGCGTGCGGCGGGCGTGATAGCCCGCGTTGTCGTCAATGAAAGCCACCGAATCAAGATTGTGCTCGACGCCTCTGATCCGAACGGTGCCGTGCGCCCTGATGCCGCATTGCTTGCGCGTCCATGTGTAGGCGTCGCCGTCGGGAGTGACGACTTCAAAGCCGTCGTTCTCGTCAATCTCGATGTCCATCGAAACGTCGTCGTCGCGCACGATCATGCGGCGCTTCGGTAATTCGACGACGCGCTTCAGGAAGTGTGTGCGCTCAATCCATTCGCCTTTCGCACGGTGCCACACCGCCCAGAGTTCCTGCCTCACCGGGCCGGCGTACACGATGCCGGCGCACACTGACATCTCGCGGCCCCACACGCCGACCCAGCGCCATTTCTTCAGCAGACGCCCGGCGCGCATCGCCGGCATCCGCGCCGGCGGCAACGGAATGCCCTGCGGTCGGTGCGCGCGGTCGCCGCGATAAGGATGTGTGAGAGTCATGCGCTCCGAATGTGTTGACATCCTGCCACCTCCGACTTGGAAGATTAAGATGATAAGAGGGACTTTCGCTGCGCTCTCTGCGAAAATTCCTCGGTGCCCTTGTGTGAGCCTGTCTGTCCCCAAATGTCTTCTTACCGATTACAACGTCAAGTTCCCGACGGCTTCACCTTCAAATGTTTGTCGAGGAAATCGTGAATCGCTTTGTAGGCGCGAATCTCGTTGGCCTTACTTCGTGAAGCCGTGCCCCTCGTTGTCGAAGACGACGTACTCGACAACGCCGTCATTCTTCTTCACCGCTTCAACGATCTCGTCGGATTCGGGCTTAATCACGCGCGGGTAGTGCTCCAAAAGTAATGCTATGACTTGCTTGATGCTCAGTGCCTACGCTGTAGTTGAGTTGGACCGCTCGATTTACAGGGGGCACTGAGCATGACAGACAATTTACATTGTCCTCGTTGCACATTATCGCACGTCAAGCGTAATGGTCACACGCACTATGGAGTACAAAACCATCAATGTTTAGCGTGTGGTCGCCAGTTTGTTCAACAGCCAGACACCATTAACCAGCACCAGCAGGAGTTGATTGAAAAACTACTGCTTGAACGCCTCTCTTTGCGTGGCATCTGTCGGGTCGTGGGCGTAGCTTTGACTTCTTTGCTACGGATGATGGAAGAACTTTATGCCGCGTCACCCGCTGACCTCAATGTTCTGTTGCCAACTGGGACAGTTGATGTCGAGGTTCTTTGTTTGGAAGTAGAAGCCGATGAAATATGGAGTTTTGTCGGGGAGAAAAAGAACAAACAATGGGTCTGGCTGGCTGTTGACCGCGAGACGAGACAAATCATCGCCTTTTATGTTGGCGATAGAAGTCGCAAAAGCGCACACACGTTATGGTTACGGATTCCATCTGTGTATCGCCGACAAGCGACTTTCTCGACTGATGGTTGGGAGGCTTATCAAGGAGTCATACCCGCCGCACAGCCAGATGTATGCGAGAAGAAGTCAGGTCGCACAAGCGGAGTCGAACGCTTCAATTGCACGTTGCGCCAACGCAGATCACGGCTTGTCCGAAAGACCCTTTCGTTTTCCAAGAAACTCGCCAACCACATTGGAGCGATTAAGTATTTCTTGTGCCACTATAATCAAGAGGTGATGAAAACATGAATAGCATTACTTTTGGAGCA
>JBPCPQ010000122.1:0-3320 GCA_050999015.1 Pyrinomonadaceae bacterium
AGCCGTTCATCGTCACGCTCTGCGGGTTACTATTCTACCGGGGTATCGCGCGCTTCATTGCCAACGACGAAACGAAGGGCTTCGGCAGCGCGACGGGTTTTGAAACTCTGCGCGCGGTCGCCAACGGAAGCTTGTTCGGCATCCCGACGCCGTTCGTGCTGCTCGTCGTCATCAGCATCGTGATGTGGGTCGTGCTGCATCGTTCGGTGTACGGGCGTTATTTGTTCGCGGTCGGACGCAACGAAACTGCGGCGCGTTATTCGGGCATTAACTCACGCAAAATTATCTTGAGCGCCTACATTCTATCCGGCGCACTGACCGGCATTGCGGGAATCGTTTTCGCGTTTTATACGAACTCGATCTCGCCTTCGTCGCACGGTAATTTCTTCGAGCTTTACGGCATCGCGGCGGCGGTGCTCGGCGGCTGTTCTTTGCGCGGCGGCGAAGGCTCAATCATCGGCATCCTGATTGGCACGGCGCTGCTGCAGGTTTTACAGAATCTCGTCAATCTACTCGGCATCCCCAGCTCGCTGAACTTCGCGGTGATGGGAGCGGTGATTCTGGCGGGCGTCATCGCCGACCAATTCTTACAACGGCGACGCCCGGCGGCGCGGTGAGTAGGTTTTGGGGTAAACGGAATTAATTTTGGATAGCATTAAGTAAACCGGCAGGGTTGTGACGCCAACTCCGGCGAATTGGGAAGAGCATCCCCGGCTATTGCTCTAATCCGGCTTCAGCGAAATCCGCCGGCTCGTCCTCTTCGTCCTCAGGAAATTCGACTCGGTCGTATATTTCGGCGAGCCGCAGGCGGCAATTGATGCTCGGCAAATTGAGAGTTTTATCGAGATCGTTGACAAAGGTGAGGAGCCACCCGTCGGCGCGACGAGCGTAGTGTTCGACGAGCGGCATATTCTGCGCGACGAGTACGTAGTCTGTCAGCGACTCGATTTCCGTCCGGTAGCGCAGGAATTTTTTGCCCCGGTCATAACTTTCGGTCGAGGAAGACAGAACCTCGAAGATGACGATTGGATTCGTGAGCACGTCTTGATGAATGTCGTGAAACAGAGGCGTGCCGCAGACGATTGAAAGATCGGGGTAGGAGAACTGCCCCCTGTATCCGGCGTCAATTCGTGTGCGCACCTTCATGTTCGGCGATAGCGCCTCGCACGTCGTACCCCGCAATTGCGCTCTCATTTCGCCCGCGAGGTTGACGCAAATCCGACTGTGCGCGAGGCTCTCGCCCGACATCAGAAAGATTTGGCCGTCCATGTACTCGTGGCGCTCTTCAGCGGCGCGCTCCATTTCGAGGTATTCGTTAATGGTGTAGAAAATTTGTTGTTCGGGTAGTGCCATACGACGCGCCTCCACTGCTGGCTTCCGACGAGCAATAGAAATTCTAACGCAGAATTCACCGAATGTAATGGGAGGCGTAGGTCAAACGTATTTAATTCGTGAACGGTCGAGAGACTTGAGCTTCAAAGTTTCAGAGACACAGAGAACACACACACGGCACACAGACACTTAGTCACACAGGCAAGCATCAAGCAATAATAAGGAGCAGTAATCAGATGGGATCATCAGGACTCCGCTCAACTTCCGCGACAAAACTCGTCGCGCTGGCGTGCGCGTTATGCCTCAACGCCGGTAACGGACAAATCGCCTTCGCGCAAAGCAACACGATCACCGTGCAGGTGGATCGTCCCGGCGCGACAATCGCGCCGACGCTTTTCGGTTTGTTCTTCGAGGACATTAACTTCGCCGCTGACGGCGGGATTTACCCCGAACGATTGAAGAACCGCTCGTTCGAGTTTCCCGAACCTTTGATGGGTTGGAAGCCCGTCGAGCGCGGCGGCGCGAAGGGCGCGCTGAATGTCATCAATCAGGATTCCGAGAACGACGCCCCGAATCAACGCTTCCTGCGCATCAACGTAGAGACGGAAGGCGGCGGCTTCGGCGTGATGAACGATGGCTTTCGCGGCATCGGCGTCGAGCAGGGAGCGGAGTATTCCTTTTCAGTGCGCGCGCGCCGCGCGGACGGTGCGGGGAACAGTTTGCGCATCGAGCTTGAGGACGCGGACGGTCGTGCACTGGGAGCCTCGACAATCTCAGGGATCACACCGGAGTGGAAACAATTCACGGTCATCATCCGCCCGACGGCGACGAGCGCCAAAGCGCGCTTCAATATCCTAGCGACGGGGCGCGGGGCGGTTGATGTGGACGCGCTTTCGCTGTTCCCGAAAGGCACTTGGAAGAATCGCCAGAACGGATTGCGCTCCGACTTGGTGCAACTCCTCAAAGACATGAAGCCCGGCTTCCTGCGCTTTCCCGGCGGATGCATTGTTGAGGGAAGGACTCTCGAAAGTCGTTACCAATGGAAAACGACCGTCGGCGACCTCGACGACCGGCAACTTATCGTGAACCGCTGGAACACCGAATTCAAACACCGCCCGGCGCCGGATTACTACCAATCCTTCGGCCTCGGCTTCTACGAATACTTTCAACTGAGCGAAGACGTCGGCGCGGAGCCGCTGCCGATCCTCAACTGCGGCATGGCCTGTCAATTCAACACCGGCGAATTGGCCGCCGTCGAAGATTTGGATCACTACATTCAGGATGCGTTAGACCTCGTCGAATTCGCCAACGCTCCGGTCACGACCGCGTGGGGACGAAAGCGCGCCGCGATGGGACACCCCGCGCCGTTTAATCTCAAGATGATCGGCGTCGGTAATGAACAGTGGGGGCCGCAGTACATCGAACGCTACAAGGTTTTCTCCAAAGTCCTGAAAGAAAAGTATCCCGAAATCAAACTCATCTCCAGCGCGGGGCCGAGTCCGAACGACGAGCGTTTCAAATTCCTCTGGAACGAACTGCGCGCGCTGAAGGCCGACATTGTGGACGAGCATTACTACATGGAGCCGAAGTGGTTCCGCGAAAACGTCAACCGCTATGACGATTACCCGCGCGATGGGCCGAAAGTTTTCGCCGGCGAATACGCGGCGCAGTCCGTCGGCGTCGCGCGCCCCGACAACCGCAACAACTGGGAGGGCGCTCTCTCCGAAGCGGCCTTTATGACCGGCCTCGAACGCAACGCCGACCTCGTCGTGATGGCTTCTTACGCGCCCCTTTTCGCGCACGTTGATGCGTGGCAGTGGACGCCGAACATGATTTGGTTCGACAACCTCCGCTCCTTCGGCACGCCAAATTATTACGTGCAGAAAATGTTCGGCGCGAATGTCGGCACAAACATCCTGCCGGTGCTTTTGAACGGCGCGGCCAAAAACGGACAAGCGGAACTGTATGCGAGCGCCTCTTATGACAAG
>JBPCPQ010000329.1:0-2668 GCA_050999015.1 Pyrinomonadaceae bacterium
GCGCAAGAGCGGCCCCGCGAGAAACGAATTTTCAATCGGCGCGTCAATCGCGCCGTACAAAAAGTCTCCTTCGGAGTTCCCGCCATAAAAGCGGGCGTACTCCGGCACGTTGCCCCACGCGCGCCCCGCGCCGAATATGGCCTCAACACCAATCGCTTGACTGAGCGCGACCGGAAACTCTTTTTGATACGGGCCTGCGACGCCCACCCGACGGTACGAATCGCGCTTTCCGCCAGACGAATCACCTTCCCCCAATCCGCAATCCGCAATCCGCAATTCGCAATTATAAAAGCCGCCGTCCGCCCACACACTCAGCCGCGTGAAGCCGTTCGCCACGCGCCCGTCCATCGTCGCCCGCGCTTCAAATCCGTGCTCCGAAGTTAACTCAGACCGCGCCCTGTTGACGCTGAAGAAACGATTGCTCGACCAGCGGTAGTCTGCGCCGACGTGAATACGACTGAACGTCTTGCCGCTCAATCGCACGTCCGCACTCCCGCCGAAGCGCGCCGCGTTTCGGTAAAACTTTCCCTCGCCGTGCGGCACATTGCTCGCGGCGAAGCTCGCGCGCAACGCCACATTCTCGAAACGCTTCAGCGGGCGTGTGTGTACCAGTGAGAGGCCGGCGTCGAAGTGATAAAAGGATTCCGTCAGCGACTTGCGCGCCTTCGCGTCAAGCATTAACTCCGTGTTGCGCTCGTTAAGAATTTGTTCGCCGGTCGCTTCGTTCCCGGTCGCGGATCGGAGTTCTCTACTTTCACCGCCCCCGCGCGCCGAATCGTGCGGCGCGACGCCCGACAATCCACTCCTTTCAATGCTTTTTCTTTTCAGCGCCGGCCAATCCAGTAGGTTGGTGGATACTCCCACCGACGCGGCGGGGCCGAACTCGCGGTCGTGGCTCGCGCCCAAAGTCGGGTTGAGGACGAGCAGCGGGCGGGGAGTTTCCTTAAAGAAAGTCAGCTTGTTCGAGCGGGGAATGAACGGAAGAATGTTCGCGGCGACATTGCCGGTATCGAGCCGCACGGCAAACGTGCGAATCTCCACGTCCACACATTTCGACACGCCCGCGCCGATGTCTCGCGCACACTCGGCGGGCGCAATTCTCGTTACGCAAGCGTCATAAAACTTGGCGCTGATCGTGACCGCTTCCGCTTTATTGATGCCGAGCACCGCGTCGTCAATCCCTTCTCCAAACGGAGCCGCGCCCGGAGTTTCATTCAGGTAAGCGCGGGCTTCGGGAATGTATTTCGCGGTGATGTCGGCGCTCGAATACGGAGCGAGGCGACGGTTTGCGTCAAAGCGTAGGGCGTCCAGTTTTTCGTGCAGTTCAGCGGGTATGCGATTGAACCGGGCGCGCACTTTCACCGCGCGCGCGACGTAGCCTTCGGCGGGGTCATGGATTTGGTCGCCGCTGCACTCCTGTGCATACGTGAGGCACGTGAAGTTAAAAGTAGAAAGGCAAAAGGCAAAAGTTAAAAGCCGGAAGCAGCGCAGTAGAGAGGCAGGGGGCTTTCCCTTTTTCCGGTAGCGGGGCTGATTGGCGGAACTAAACCTTTGCGTCCTGTGCGGTCTTTCTTTGCGCTCTCTGCGGTAAAAAGACTTAACCGCAGAGGGCGGGGAGTGAAGATGCGAAGAGTGCCGAGGTGATGACGCTAAGTAACAATCATCCGACCCTGCTTTGTCCGATACCTTTTTTTCATGCTTCTTCATTTTGCCTTTTTACTTGAAGACGCAGAACAGGAGAAACGAAGAAGTGGCCGTACACATTTCTTCTTCTCTTCAAACGCGGAGATTGTGAGGACGGGGGCAGCGTCTCTCAGAGATCGAGGCTGACGGCGTTGGCAACCTTGCTCATTTCTTTTTTGATCTTGGCCTTCTTCTTGGCGATTTCATCGGGTGACAGACCGGCGGCGTCTTCGACGGCCTTGACCGCCGGATGCACCTTGTTTATCAGCAGGTCGGCCTGTTTCCCCGTAATGCCATTGGTCGCCGCCGCCTCAATGCCTTTGGCCTCGACGGGCGTATCGGCTCTGTAAGACACATGCACGATTTGATCGAAGCTGGTGCCGCTCTTTTTCTTTTTGTATAAATCGAAGACGAGCTTCCAAATGGACTCGGCTGCCGGCGTGCAGCCTCTTTCCACCGAGACCTCAAACTTGTACCCGGACTCCGGGGCGAAAACCATCACCTCCAGCAGAAACGGCTTGCACTTCTTCACGCCGACCGGAACCACACTGATGTTTGCAGACATGTCTCACCTCCAAGGAAAATTCAGTCAATTGAAGTTGATACGAAGAATTTATTCGCGCGCGTCACCGGAATAATCAGTTCGGGGAATTTATGGGCAGAACGAACAATCGCTTGCGCGTCTCAACGATTATGTCCCGGTGAAACAGTTTGACGCGGGATACGCCCGGACGCGCGTCCGGGGTCACGATTGATTGGCGAGGGTTGAATCACTTCCGACGAAGCGTCAGGTTCTTATAAAGCGCCGGACTTATACTCTCGCGTCTCAATTATTGTCAAGAACTTTTCCTCGCCATCAGTAATCCCTCAGTTATGGGCGGCAAGCCACCGCCGACACGCGCCAGTGGCGGTGCGTTGTGATCAAGCCTTGATAAAGAGGATGCCGCCGCTCAAGCTTCAACGACGTTGAGGTTGTAACTTCAGC
>JBPCPQ010000339.1:0-3113 GCA_050999015.1 Pyrinomonadaceae bacterium
AGACCCTTCACGGTGCAGGCGCCCTCCCAGTAAACGACCATCGTCGTGCCGCGCGTGTCGAGTTCCTGATCCTTCATCACCGGCGTCACGGTGACATCAATGCCGAAGCGCGGGACGCGCAGTCGCCACCCGCTGGGGTAGTAAGCGCCGGTGCGCGGGCTGAGCCAGCCGGCAGACGCTTCGAGCGTGAAGTCGTCGCGCGTCAGGTGCGTCGCCGCGCCGTCCGCGTCAACGAAGGTGCCGCTCGAAAAGGCGGAGGGGCGATTCTCGCGGTCGCGGATGTGATAAACCATCAAGTCCGCGCCGCTCTCAAGTTGAATGCTGAACCAATCCCAGCCCTTTTGGTTGTCCGTCGTTTGCCACGTGCCGAACTCACGATCCATCCACGCCGACCCGGTGCATGCCTCAGTCTGACCGTTCCAAGTGATGTGCCCGTCGGCGGCCATACGGGTGAAGGAAAAATAACGCGACGCCTCGCCGTGATCTTTGAAACTGACACCACGCCCCTCGTGCCCGTTCAACGCGACGGGCTTCTCCGGCTTCAATGCGACTTCAAAAATGAGGTCGTCGCCGAGCGTCGCGCGCAGTAGGTGAAGGCCGTGCGCCTCGCGCACCGTCCAATCGCCGAGCCGCAGATAATAACGCTTAGCGCTGTAGACCGCCGGCAGATCGAACATACCGCGCGCGCTCTTGCGGTGATCGTAACGGAACTTTTGACGCGCCTCGTCCGTGACCCCAAAGTGCGCGAAGTAGAGCGGGTTGGCGATGAGGCGGAGCGGCACTACGCCGAAGCGGTCGAGGTCGGTGCGCCGCTTGAAAAAAACCAACTCGAAACCGAAGCGCCGCCCGCGCGCGGTTTCCATGTGTCCCGTGTAGTACCACCATTCGGTTTGCGCCGCGTCGTGCGCGTAAAGGTCGCGCGGCAACTCGACGCCCCGGTGCTCTGTGCCGTCCCGCAGCGACGCCGCCTTCCCGACCACCGCGTCGGCGATTGTGTCCAGAACGCTCGCCGCCGTCTGTTCAAATGTCTCGATGAAGTTAGTGCTCATAAAAAGTTCGATTGATTACTTTCGCCATAAAGTTACACGAATGTCATGGCGAAACTGTGCGGCTTTTGCCAAGCGAATTTGACGAAAGCATTTCATTAAATCGATCTGCGTGAGATTGTGAGGGAAAAGAATTAACAAGGATAGACAAGTTGGACAGGATATAAGGTGATGATGAACGCGGAATGATGAATGACAGAGCCAATCTCTTTTTATTCATCATTCCGCATTCACCATTCATCATTTTCTTTCCCATCCTGTCTATCCTGTCCATCTTTGTTAAATTTTTGGGGGTTCGTTCAGATGCGTTCCACGTTCTCGCCCGGCTCGACGATTAACGTGCGGAAGCTGGACATGCGGATGAGTCCGGGCGCTGCGCCTTTGGGCTTCGATAAGAATTTTCGTTGGGTATAGTGGACGGCGACTTTCGCATCTCCACTTGCCTGACTGAACTGAGCGGCGAGTTGGGCGGCTTCGATGATGGTGCGATGCGGTACGTCGCGGTCGCGCACGAGGTTGCGCACGACGACGTGTGAGCCGGGATAGTCGGCGGAGTGCAGCCACAAATCATAAGAGCGCGCGATGCGGAAGGTGAGATGGTCGTTGTCGCGCGCCGCGCGCCCGACGAGGATTTCGTAGCCGTCCGACGAGCGGTAACGACGCACGCCGGGAATCGTCTCCACTTTCTTTTTCTCCGAAGGGGAAAGGCGCGCGCCGGTACGAGCTTTCTTTCGTCCCGCTTCGCCAGTGAGCGCGGCGAGCGCCTCTTCGTCGCGCTCCGCCACAATCCTGTTAATCTCAATTTGCCGCCTCTCGTGCGCCGCGATTTCCTGCCGGGCTTCTTCGAGTCGCCGCGTGAGTTCCTGCGCGGCGCGTTTGGCTTTGGTGAACCGGGCGAAGCGATGCGCGGCCTCTTCCTGCAAACTGCGGTTTTCGTCAACTTCGATCTCAACCACGGGCGCATCGTCGGCGTAATAATCCGTTAGCCGCACGACGCTCCCGCGCCGCTCGGCGGTGGCGATGTTGGCGAGCAGTAAATCACCGACGCGCTTATGCTCTGCGGCGTCGCCGTGCGCGGCCAAATCGCTCTCTAGATTGCGCAGAAGCTTGCGGCTTTTCGTCATCTCCTGACGGGTGCGCGTGGCCACGGCGGCAGCGCGCGCGTCGAAAGCGCGTGCGGCAGCGAGCCGTTGATAATAATCGTCCGCCGCTTCCGAAAGGGACGCGAATGCCCCGCGTGAAAATGCCGGCTCTTGTGCTGCTGCGTCTCGCGCCGCCTCGGAAGCCGCGCGAGGAGGCGGTTGATACAGGTCGCCAATTTCCTGATGCTCGCCGCGCGAACGGCGAAGCGTGTCAGTAATCCGATTCGCCGCGTCGAGCAGAAAAAGATTCGCGGAGCGCCCCGAAAGTTGGGCGATGAGGGTGCGACCTTCGGCGTGGCCGACCGCGTCTTTTACTTCAAACACAAAGCGCAAAATGCGGTCGCCGGGGTCTTTACTGAGCGTATGCAGCGCCGCGCCGCCGAGGTGCTTGCGCAACGCGAGGACGAAGGGCGACGGCGTGAGTGATCCCTTCTCCAACTCGCGGACGGTGCGCGCGATCATGTAGAGGCGCGGCGCGTTCGGCTCGACCGCAACGAAGAGATAACGTCCATTGCCGGGGCGAAAGTCTATCGCCAGCGAAGCGCGCGAAAGTTGAAAGACCTTGCCCGGCACGCTTCCTTCAAGCGCCCGCTTCAGTTCTCCAACGATGGCGAAGAGAGTCGCGTCGTTCATTCGAGGTGATTGTAAGTTATCAGCTATCAGCACTCAGCTATCAGCCGGAGATGTGCCGCTGATGCTCGTTCGCAGGTGTGCCACTTGGCTGGCTTTGTTCTCGCTGAAAGCTGAAAGATGACTGCTGATATAGTATTCAAGAAAATGTTTTCTGCTTTGTGTCCCGAAGGGACACCGGGAGATTAGCCGGTGGTGTGGAACCACCGGAACCGCATCCGCGTTGATGTCCGCGTCCTGACGGGACGCCGGAACGCTTCAGCTTTTCCCTGCGCCCTTTCAGGGCGCGCATATA
>JBPCPQ010000443.1:0-19931 GCA_050999015.1 Pyrinomonadaceae bacterium
TGATGAACGTCGTTCTGTTCGGCCAGATGTAAGACTTCGCCAACTCTTCGCCGAGAGATGCAGCAAGAATCTTTCGTTGCAACACGTCGCGTATCTCGGTGGCGAGCAGCGCCGCGCGGGATTCGGCTTCCAGATTGCCGTCCCAACGGTCGAACATCTGAACCATCTCCTGCCACTTGTCGTCGCCGCTCTTCGTTCCTGATTTTTCCGCGCGCGCCGCCTCAACGACTTCGCGCGCGAAGAGAATCGCCGAGAGCGAATGCACGTCGCCCTGAACGGCGCGGAAGTCACTAATCGTTAGCTTCTGTTTGGCGGACAGTAAATCGTAAATCCGGCGCGCGCGATCCGGGGCCGACCAGACATGCGTCAGGTGGTGCGGATAGCTCTCCCCGACGACGCGACTGTTGGCGGTGACGATGATGCCCGAAGGCGGATTATAAACGTGCGGTAATTCTTCAAACGGAATGAAACTCTTCCATTCGCCCGCATCCGTCGCGCCGTCGTAAGGCACGCTTCCTTCGCCGCTCTTTCTGACAGGAATCTGGCCGGCTCCGTAGTAACCTATATTGCCGTCAACGTCGGCGTAGACGAAGTTCTGCGTCGGGCCTCTGTAAAGTTTGAGCGCCCCCCGAAATTCATTCCAATTACGCGCGCGATTTATTTTGCCGAAAGCCTCGAAGTCAACGACCTGCGGATTAAGCGCCGTCCAGCGCAGAGCGTAACGCGCGCCGTCCTGCTCGAAGATGATGGGGCCATGCCGCGTGACAGTAACGTCGTGAGAAACAGTCTCAGTCTCGGTGGAGACGGGACTCTTACGGACTTTAATTTCTTCGCGTCGCACTTCGGCGTCGCGCCATCCGGCGGGGGTCTGGTAGCGTCGTGAATTTTGCGGATCGAATTTTTCGCGATAGATGTCCTGCACGTCGGGGCCGAGGTTGGTGAGGCCCCACGCGATGCGCTCATTGTGGCCGATGATGATGCCGGGTGCGCCGGGCGTGGCGACGCCGGCGACGCGCAAACCCGGCGCGCTCAGATGCGTCATGCACCAAATCGAGGGCGCGGTCGGTTGCAAATGCGGATCGTCGGCGAGCAGTGGCTTGCCCGACGCGGTGCGTTTGCCGCTGACCACCCAGTTGTTACTCGCGGCGCGGTCTTCAGCGTACAAACCGATGCGCGCACGCGAACGCGCCATCGTCTCTTCAATCTCCGCGAGCGCGCGCATAAACCTTACCGAGTCATCGTCTAGTCTCAATGTTTGGTTCGACGCGCGTTGTGACCCAATCCTTAAAGTAGAATTTCTTCGGCGTGTGCGGTCGGTGCCGACCACCAGAACGTCGCGCGGCGAGACGATTGGAAAAATCACCCGGCGTTTATCCGCCGGAAGGTTTGCAAACTTTTCGCGCATCAGGTCGAGCCGCCACGTGTTGGAAAGCGCTTCCGCGAAATTCTTTCCGATAACAATCGAGTCCCCCATCGTCCACGGGCGCGGCCTGTACTTTAGAATGCGGAACTCAAGTGGCAGCGTTTCCGAGGTCAGCGAATTGATGAAAGCGTTGACGCCGCGCGCATAGGCTTCGAGCGCGTTGCGCACCTCGGCGGGAGCGTGTGCGATTGTTGCTTCGGCGACGACGGCGAAGCCATAAGTGCGTCGCCGCTTATCTTCTTCAAGCACGACTTTGCCGAAAATCTCTGACAATTCGCCGCGCGCCGTGCGGCGTAGCAAATCCATCTGCCACAGGCGATCACTTGCCGTTACATATCCTTGAGCGAAATACAGGTCTGACTCGTTCGCGGCTTCGATGTAAGGAATGCCGCGCTCATCGCGCTGGACAATGACGCGGGCGCGCAGGCCGTCAATCGTCGTGTCAGACGGCACCTTGAGAACTTGCGCGCCACTTGATTGGCGGTCTGACGTGAATAAGCTGATGCCTGCCGAAGCGAGCAGAAGGAACGAAATGACGATGGAGAGCGTGCGTTTAAGAGGTGGTTTCATAAAATGCCTCCGGGAGGAGTGAGTAACTCCGCCTCTATCAGCTTTCAGCGATCAGCGAAAACAAACTCAGCGCGACACGTCTCCGGCTGATAGCTGACGGCGGGCTGAATGCTTTCAGATTTTTTAACACAGAGGTAACAGAGAAAGCACAGAGAACACAGAGGCGGAATCGGGAAGGGATGGCGCGGGCCTACCCTACTCGTAGTTGATGACGATCAAGCGCGGCTCGGTCATTTCTTCCATCGCGTAGCGCACGCCTTCGCGTCCCGCGCCTGAATGCTTGACGCCGCCATAAGGCATGTTGTCCACACGGAAGGCCGGCGCGTCGTTAATCATCACGCCGCCGAACTCAAGAGTCTTGAAGGCGAGCATCGCACGTCGCATGTCGTGGGTAAAGACGCCGGCCTGAAGACCGTAGCGCGAGTTATTCGCCTCCGCGAGCGCGTCCGCGAAATCGTCGAATCGCTGCATCGTCGCCACCGGCGCGAATACTTCTTCCGAACAGACGCGCATCTCGCTATGTACGTCCGCCAGCACGGTCGCTTCGAGGAATGCTCCGTCGCGGCGTCCGCCGCACAAAATGCGCGCCCCGCCGCCGACGGCTTCGTTGAGCCACGCCTCGGCACGCTTCGCGGCGGCTTCGTCAATCATCACGGAAAGCTCCGTCGTTTCATCAAGCGGATTGCCGACGCGGAGATTGCACGCGCGTTCAACGAGCAAATCACTGAAGCGGTCGGCGACCCGCTCGTGAACGATGACGCGTTGCGCGGAGATGCAGACTTGCCCCGCGTGAGCGAACGCGGCGGCGGCGGTGCGCTCCGCTGCATATTCAACGTCAGCCGTTTCGTCAACAATGACGGGCGCGTTGCCGCCGAGTTCGAGCGCGACGACTTTACGCCCGGCACGCTGCCGCAGTTTCCAGCCGACATCGGCGCTGCCGGTGAAAGAAATCATCGCCACCCGTTCATCACGCAGCACGACATCAACAGAAGGTAAATCCATCGGGATGATTTGCAGCGCGGCGGAGGGGAGGCCGCTTTCGAGGAAAATTTCTCCGAGCGTGAGCGCGGTGAGCGGCGTGCGCGGGCTGGGCTTGATGATAATCGCGTTGCGCGCGGCGAGTGCGGGCGCAACTTTGTGTGCGACGAGGTTGAGCGGAAAATTAAACGGCGTGATACCGAAGATGACGCCGCGCGGAATACGCTCCGTCCAGCCTGTGAGTCCCGCGCCGAGCGCTTGAGAGTCGAGCGGAACGACTTCGCCGACGAAACGGCGCGCTTCTTCCGATGCGATAGTGAAAGTCCCGACGGCGCGATCCACTTCGCCGCGCGCGGCGGTGATGGGTTTGCCCGCTTCAATCGCAATCGTGCGGGCGAACTCGTCGCCTCGCGCTTCGATAAGGTCGGCGATGCGGCGCAGACCTTCGGCGGTTTTATAACGCGGCGTCGCGGCGCTTTCGGCAGCGGCACGGACGGCGAGCGCAATTGATTCTTCGACATCATCAGTCGAAGGAACGCAGAAACTTCCAATCAGCGCGCCGTCGAATGGTGCGCGGACTTCATGCAGCGTTGCGGTCGTGCGCCACTCGCCGCCGATCAGGAATGGTTTTACCGTCGCTGTCATCCGTCGTCGTTCGTGTCGTCGCACTCTGCGAAGACAGTGCCACGCACTTCATCGGAAACGTGTTTGTTACGGAAAGCGAATGTAGCATAGTGTCGGTGGGCGGCGGGAGAAAGTTTTACTGGTCTGAGTCCTGTTTGAGAAACTTGGGCAGCGGTCAACCCAATCTTCGGGCCTTTAATATCTACGTAAGTAGGTGAGCAATAAATTTAGCTCCGAAGGAGCGACATTCAATAGCCCGGCCCGGCGCATCGCGCCAGGAAGAGACGGCCGTGTTTATCCAAGCCCTGAAAGGGCGACATAATCGGTATGTCGCCCTTTCAGGGCTTGGACATTCATCCGCTCGCTGTCCATGCGCGGTGCGCCGGGCTATTGAATCGCGCCGCTTCGCGGCTTTGTTCCGCTTGTCAACAGCTTGTTATAGATACCAACCCTTTGGGCAGTGGGTGTGAATCCCTACTTCCACACATCGTGCCAGACTTTCCGCGCCGGGGGGATGCTTTCTTCAGCCCACGTGATTTCGAGTTGATCCTTCCAACGCGAAAGCATTTCTTTGTCGAGTTTCATCACTCCCTCGCGGGTGATGCCATCAACTGGCGGCGCGAGCGCGGCGAGGCGTCCGTAAACACGAGCGCGGTTTTCATCACTGACGCGCGACAGAAGGTGCCAGAGCGTCAGTGTGTCGCGCGCACGAGACTCGGCGAGCACGATGTTGAGAGCATTAATCGCGTCCTTTTCAAAATCGAACTCCGCGAGCGCTTTGACGAAAGTTTCGGAGGCATCTTCAAAGAACGGCGTTCCGGGGCCAGTGCCTGGCTGCGTCATGCACGCGCCGCCCGCGGGGACGAATGACTCGCGGTTCGGCGTTTCCAGCGCGACCCAGCCGGAAGTGACGTGCAACAGGCCACGCCCGCGATCATCAACTTCGAGCGTGTAGGCGCAGCCGAGGTCGGCGGCGACCGCCGACGGCGTGTCAACGAAGAACAAGCGCGGCGGCGCCCAGATGAGCGCGTGCAATTTGCCGCGCTCCAATTCCAGACGATGCTCGGCGGGGCGCGTCTCGACGAGGCGCACGCGCGACAGGGGATCAATCTCGACCTGTCCGATGTTCGCCACTTTGATTTTCGCCCGCGACGCTTCGTCCGTCTCCAACCATTCGCCGATTGCCAAACGGCCGGTCGAGTCCATTCGGTCTGAATCAATCGTCGGCGTGCCTTCGATTCGCGCCACCTCCCAAGCAGCACGCGCGGGACGTTGATAAAACCACCAGACGCACAGCGAGCCGACGACGACGAGCAGCGTGCAGTAAGCAGTAACGCGGCGCGGAGTCGTCAGCCATGCAAGCCACGAGGGCTGTGAAGGAATGATGCTCGCGGACGAAGGCGCGGGCGCTGGATTCTTCACGAGCGCGGATTCGATGCCGTCCCACAAAGAAGGCGGGGCGGGGCGCGGCGGCAGCGACTCGGCGAAACGAATGCCGAGCTTGATTTCGTCAAACTCCATGCGGCAAACGTCGCACTGCAGCAGGTGTGCGGAGACTTGTTGCGACTCTTCGGCGGAAAGCTCGCCGTGAGCATATGCGGAAAGTTCCTTGATGACGTGCCTGCTAAACATCTTCGATTTTTACTCCCCCCGGATAAATGTGTGACGCAAATGGCTGAGCCGTCGCGCGAGAATTTTGTGGCCGCGATTTAGGCGCGACGCCACCGTACCTTTCGAGCAGTTGAGCGCCAGCGCGATTTCTTCATACGAAAGCTCGTCAAAGTATTTCAGCAGAATAGCGATCCGCAGCTTCGGCTTCAGCGTCGCAATGGCCGCCTGAACCGAATCACTAATCTCCCCACGCCCGACGAAATCCTCCTGCGATCTCTTGTCGCGCGGCTCGCGCACGTCGAAAGCTTCGTCGAAGGAAAGGAAGCGGCGGCGTTTTCGCTGCTCATCCAAACATTCGTTCACCGCCAGCCGGTGGAGTCACGTCGAGAACTCCGACTCGTTGCGGAACTGCCCGATTTTGGTAAACAATTTGAGAAAGACCTGCTGCGTCACGTCGCAGGCTAGGGCTTCGTCGCCGTTGAAGAAATAAAGCGCGATAGAATAAATCTTGTCTTTGTGAGTTTCAAAAAGATGACGAAACGCTTCACGGTCGCCCCGCTGGCAAGATTCGATAATCTGCGCATCGGCTCGGCGTTCGCTCATTAAGACGTGTTGCTCCATCTCGTCCTGACATTACCTCACTTGGAATCTCTTAGACGAAGCTTTATCTCCATAGCTTCCATTTTTTATTCCATGGCGGCGGCCAGACCGTGAAGGAGAGTGTTTCTTCCGGCTCAACATGAAACTCACCTTGCTCACTAAACAGGCTTTTGCCGCCTCTTGCGGAGCGGGCGATTTGACGCTATCGCGGGCGGGCATTACAATTCGCGCGGCTTGAAGTCAAGATTGTTAATTACCGAAAGCTGACGCGCCACGAGTGGACATTGCACTTATGTTGTCATCAAAACGCAAGATATTCCTACGTCTCCTTTGCATACAAGTTTTGATGTACGCTTGCGCCGCCTTTGCCCACGCGCAGCAGCGCCCGCTTTTGACGGAGGACGTTGACGTGCTTCCGCCCGGCACGCTGCGGATCGAGGCAGGCGTTGATTTTTTGCAGGGGGCAAAGTTTCCCGCGTCCGGGCTAACCGGCGACCTGACGCGCGCGGGCGTGATCGGCATCAACATCGGACTTTCCTCAAACGTCGAGTTCCAAATTGAAGGCGTCCTCCAGAATTTTCTGAGCGTCAACACTGTGACTCCCGCATCAGTAATCCCGCGCGCTCTCCAGCCCGGCGGCTCGACTAATGACACGGGAGATTTTACTCTCGCCACCAAAATCAAGCTGCGTAACGAAACGCGCCGTGCCCCTTCGCTCGGTTTCCGCTTCGGCGTCGAGTTGCCGAACTCCGACGAAACGCGCGGCATCGGCGTTAACCAGACGAACGCTTTCGGGATGATTCTCGTCGGTAAGAAGTTCGGGCGCGACGGTCGTCTGAACACGTTCGGCAACCTCGGCATCGGCATCCTGACCGCGCCAACCGAGTTCTTCACGCAAAACGACGTGCTGCTCTACGGCTTGGCAGGAATCTACCGTCTCAACAATCAAATCAACGTCGTCGGCGAAATCAACGGTCGCGCTAACACACGAACTGGGCGCGCGCCGCTCGGCACCGAGCCGCTTTCCGAAGCGCGTCTCGGCGTGCAGGTCAAAGCCTCAGGGCTGCGCTTCGACTTCGCCGGAATCGGCGGCCTCACCGACTTCAGCCCCCGCTCTGGCGTCACGTTCGGCGTCACTTACGACACGCCCAGCGTTTTTATCCCAGCTAAATAAGACAGTGATAAGTGACAGGTGACAGGTGACAAGCTAGAATCAAGATGATGCCTGTCATTTTTCAATTTATGTCCGCCACGCAGACAAGCGGGGAAGATTCAATCCGTCCTTCCTATCACTTATCACCTATCACCCATCACCGCTGTTATGTTTGACTGGTTGCGCACCGCCGCCGAGTGGCTTCAGACGTTCATCGTCGGTGTCCCGATATATATAGCCGCACCGGCCATGATCTTAATCGGCGCGCTCGATTCGTCACTCCTTTCACTTCCCGAAATCAACGATTACCTTGTGGTGGCGCGCTGCTTCAGCGACCCGAAGGCGGTTTTCTATTTTCCGCTGTTCGCGGCGGCAGGCTCGGTAATCGGCTGTTTGCTGCTCTATACAATCACGCGGCGCGGCGGTCAGGCTCTGATGAGAAGGAAATTTCGCGCCGAGCACATCGAGCGCGTCGAGCGGGCTTACGCGCGCTTCGGCATTCTGGCGCTAGCGATTCCGGCGCTATTGCCGCCGCCGATGCCTTTCAAAGTTTTCGTCGCCACGGCGGGCGCGCTCGAATTTCCGCGTTGGCGATTTATCGTGACGATCATGGTGGCGCGCAGCGTTCGTTACTACGTCGAGGGCGCGCTGGCGGTCTTTTACGGTAAACGTGTGATCGAGTTCATCGTGGAAAATGGCTTAGCGATGCTGGGCGTTGCCGCCGCCGTGCTGCTCGTTGCGTTGGTCATTTATCTGGCTTGGAATCGCATCAGGCCCGCTCGCTCGGAAGCGAGTTAGCAAAACGAAAAAGCATGCGCGCACGTCTTGATGGAAAGAATGGATGAAAGCTAGTGAAGTGGCTTCTGCGAAAGATTACCAACGGACTCGATCACACCTCGCAGTACCTCGTCGCCTTCGGGCCGTTTGGCATCTTCGCCATCGCGCTCCTTGATTCGGCTCTCATTCCGCTGCCGGGCGGGCCTGACGCGGTGATGATTCTGCTCTCCGCAGCGCGCCCGGCGTGGATGCCGCTTTACGCGCTGGCCGGGACAATCGGTTCGGTGATCGGCTGCATCATCCTCTACCACATCTCGCGCCGCGCCGGGAGCCGCGCCCTCGAACGCTTCTCCGCAGAGAAGCGAGCGCGGGTTAAAGAATTGGTTGACCGCTACGACGTTCTCTCAGTGCTCGTCGCGTCGGTCTTGCCACCGCCATTTCCGTTCAAGCTGTTCGTGATTACGGCGGGGGTGTTCCGCCTGAGTCTCACGCGCTTTGCCGCCGCCGTCGCCGCCGGTCGCGCCTTTCGTTTTCTGCTGGAAGGTTATTTCGCTGTCCGCTATGGCGAACGGGCGAAAGATTTTATGGCAAACAATTACCCGGCCATCGGACTCGGCGTCGCGGTGCTGATTGTCATCGTGTTCGTCGCACGAAATCTGATGCAACGCAGAAGGGCAGAGGCCAATTGAAGAGGACATGCCTACCGTGATAAGTGACGGGCTGAAAGCCGCAATAAATCGCCAGACAACTGTTTACGCCCGCTAACGACTTGCCATTTACTGCTTACCACTCACCGAACTTGCGGCCAAGCGCGAGCGACATGTTGCTTACGGGTTTGAAGCTTAAAGTGGCGCGCGCCCGCGAGGTCGCGAACGCCGTGTTGTCGGAGGAGTTCGAGCAGGAGAAGAAAAACCTCGGCTGTGGCGAGCGCGTCACCGGCGGCGCGGTGGCGGTTGCGGATCGGAACGGAGAAATGCTCGGCGAGCGTGTGGAGTCGGTGGTTGGCAATGTCGGGCACGATGCGCCGGGAAAGCCCGACGGTGCATAAATGTGGGTTAGCCATGCGGCGACCGGGAAAGACGCGCGCCAGTTCGTGATCAATGAAGCGAATGTCGAAGGGCGCGTTGTGCGCGACGAGTACGGCGGTGTCAACGAAGCGGAGCCAGTCGGTGGCGATGTCGCGGAAGAGCGGGGCGTTTTTAACCATCGCGTCGGTGATGCCGGTGAGGTGAGTGATGAACGGCGGGATATTTGTTTTCGGGTTGACCAGCGTCTGAAACTCGGCGACGATACGACCCCGGCTGACGCGGTACGCGCCGATTTCCGTGATGCGGCACCCCGGCGTTTTGGGGCCGGTCGTTTCGACATCAACCACGACAAAATCCGTTTCGGCGAGCGCGCGGCATTCGGCGTCTTCGCACAAAAGCTCGACTTCGGCGTCGTCAACGATTCTCATTCGCCAGTCGTCTTTGATGAGTTCATCAATGATCGGAGCGGCGACGAACGGCTCAAGGTCGGGCAGATGCAACACCTCGTCGGCCACCAACTCGACCGCCGCGCGCCCGCCGCGCAGTCGCAGCATCTCAATTGTCTCCTCGATGAGTGGCGAATCCGAAACGAGATTGGCAAACTTCTGCATGGCGAAACATTACTAGCACGCGCGACGGAAAGGCAAGGGACATATGGATTCTGATGAGGTGGTCGAGAGATTTCGGCGTACCGGCGCATTGCTCGAAGGTCATTTCGTATTGACGAGCGGCCTGCACAGTTCTCAGTACCTGCAATGCGCTTTGGTGTTGCAACACCCGGCGGAGGCGGAGGCGATGGCGCAGGCGCTCGCCGCGCGATTTCGCGGGCAGCAGATCGAAACAATCGTCGCCCCGGCGATTGGCGGGATCGTCATCGGTTATGAAGTGGCGCGCGCGCTCGGCGTCAGGTCAATCTGGACGGAGCGTGAGGAAGGACGCATGACGCTCCGGCGCGGCTTCACTGTGCGCCCCGGCGAGAGCGTGGTTGTTATCGAAGACGTGGTGACGACGGGCGGCTCGACGCGGGAAACAATTGAGGTGCTACGGGGGGCGGGGGCGCGCGTCATCGGCGCCGGGTCAATCATTGATCGCTCCGACAATCGCGCCGATGTCGGTGTGCCGCGCGTCGCACTGGCTACCCTCAATGTTCCTGCCTACGCTACTTCCGTCTGCCCCTCCTGCGCGCGCGGCGAGGTGGCGGTAAAACCGGGAAGCAGGGGAACAGCAGGCAGCGGGGAGAAAGCAGAAGGCGGAAGGCAGTAGGCAGAAGGCTGCAAGAAAAAGCGCCGCGCAGTTGTATGGGTTTTAGCTGCCTACTGCTTACTGCCTTCCGCCTTCTCAAGTATGAACTATCGTCTCACGATTCAATACGACGGCACGGATTTTCACGGTTGGCAGATGCAGGACGAGCTGCGCACCGTGCAGGGTGAGTTGACGCGGGCGCTGTCGTTGATTGAAGGGCGCGCGGTCGTAATTCATGGAGCGGGCAGGACTGACGCTGGGGTTCATGCCGAAGCACAAATCGCAAGCGTCGTCATACAACGTGTGATGACTCCCGAAAGACTTTGCGCGGCGATTAACGGCAACGTCGCGCGGGACGTGCGAGTGGTCGAAGCCGAGGCGGTGCCGGATGATTTCCATGCGCGCTTCTCGGCGCGGGGCAAGACTTATTGCTACCGCATTTTCAACGCGCGCTCGATGTCGCCTTTCTGGGCGCGCTACGCCCACCACGAGGCGCGCAACATTGATCTTTCAGCGATGCGAAAAGTTGCGCCGCTTTTTCTCGGCGCACACGACTGGACGGCATTCTCGTCCGCGCAGGCAGAGGTGCGGACGCGCGTTCGCAATTTAACGCGGCTCGAAATTAGCGACCGCTGGAGCAATCGCGGGCGCGGTAGACTGATTGAAATCACCGTCAGCGCCGACGGCTTTCTGCGCTACATGGTGCGCTCAATTGCGGGCACTCTGCTCGCCGCCGGTCGCGGTGAAATTGATGAAGGAGCAATCGCGCGTGCCATCACAACCGGCGACCGCACGCTCGCCGGCCCGACCGCGCCCGCCTGCGGATTGACACTCGTGCAAGTACACTATGAAACAGAGGTTAGAAGTCAGAGGTCAGTAAGGAGTTAGAAACTGACCTCTGACTTCTAATCTCTGACCTCTATAAACGGTTGCGCTTCGCTGGACGCGGCGATTAAGATGCCTCGTCCGTTTGAAAGGTGATGAAGGCGGTCGGGTACGGGGATGATGGGAGCGGGGATGCTGGCGGATTTCGCTGAAGTGTTGGAGCCGGGTTCTCTTGACGAGGTGCTGCTGTCGCGCGTCGCGTGGGAGCGCCTGCCGCGACACGTGGCGATTATCATGGACGGCAACGGTCGCTGGGCGGCGCAACGCGGCCAACCCCGTGTTGCGGGGCATCGCGCCGGAGTCGAAGCAGTGCGCGCCGCCGTTGACACGGGCGCGCGGCTCGGCCTCAAGGCTCTGACGCTTTATGCTTTCTCGACGGAAAACTGGAAGCGCCCGCGCCTCGAAGTTGACGCCCTGATGCGGATGTTGAAGCGTTATCTTCGTCTCGAACTCGACGCCATCCACCGCCAGAACATCCGCTTTCAAGCTATCGGGCGCACCGACGCGCTGGAGGGAAGCGTGCGCCGCGAAATTGGGCGGGCGGTTGAGCGCACGCATGCAAACTCCGGGATGGTTTTAAGCGTCGCCCTCAACTACGGCGGGCGTGCCGAAATCGTGGACGCCGTGAACGCCGCCCTCGCGCGCCTGACGAAAGCGCATTGCGAGACGCCCGAAATCACGGAGGAAGGAATTGAGCGCGAGCTTTACACGCGCGGACTTCCCGAACTCGATTTACTCGTGCGCACCAGCGGCGAGATGCGTATCTCAAACTTCCTTCTGTGGCAGGCGGCTTACAGCGAGATTTATGTGACCGAAACGCTGTGGCCCGATTTTCGCCGCGTCCATCTTCTTGAAGCCGTCGTTGATTACCAGCGCCGCGACCGCCGCTTCGGCGGCCTTCAGTTTATTGCCAATGCGAAATAGTAGATTTGCGATTTTGGATTTGCGATTTGCGATTGAAAGAGTTTTGAGTGTCAGTCTCTGAATCCGGCAGATCGCAAATCCAAAATCGCAAATCGCAAATCTTCCCGATGTCTCGAATCATTACTGCCCTCGTCGCGCTCCCCATCCTGATCGCATCAATTATCTTCGCTCCTTTGCAGCCGCTGTTCGTTCTGCTTGCGGTGTTCGCGATGGCTGCCGCCTTATATGAGTTTTGGCACCTTGCGAGGTTGCGCGAGGCGAAGCCTGATGTGGTGGTGGGCTACGCGGGCGCGGCGGCGATGTTCGTCGCCTTCTATTTCAATCAACTGGAACTGCTTCTCCTCGCGCTCCTCGCTTTCATCATCGCGGCGCTCGCAGCGGAGATGTTGCGCGGCGCTCCGTTCGACAAGATGATTCTCTCAACCGGCGCGACCGTGCTCGGCGTCTTGTACGTCGTCATGCTCGGCGGGCATCTCATCGCGGTGCGAACAGGATTCCAAAGTCCGTCCCAGCCGCTGCTCTCGACACATCTTCTGTCATTCTTTTTTCTCGTGCTAATGGGCTCGGACACCGGGGCGTATTACACGGGACGCGCGTTCGGGCGACATAAACTCGCGCCGACGGTGAGTCCGGGAAAGACGTGGGAGGGAGCCGTCGGCGGAATGCTTGCGAGTCTGCTGATGGCCGCGTTAGCTCATTATTGGTTCTTCCCCGAACTGCGCCTTCCGGCGGCGCTCGCGCTCGCGGCGGTGATGAACATTTTGGGCGTCGCCGGTGATTTGACTGAAAGCGCACTTAAGCGCGGCGCGGGGGCGAAGGACGCGGCCAACATTCTGCCCGGTCACGGAGGGTTGCTCGACCGCCTCGACAGCTTGCTCTTCAACGCGCCGCTCATCTACTATTTCGCGCATCTTTACTGGAACTAATTCCCGACAACAATCTTTCGCGGAAACGGGTCACAAATGACACCGAAAAGGATTGCACTAATTGTGGGCGGCGTGCTGGCCGGCGTCGTGGTGCTCGTGGCTTTGTTCGCCGGGGCGATTGTCAGCGTCGCCCTTTACGCCGTCGGCCACAGCGATGCCGCCGAGACAGCGAAGGCTTTCCTGAAGAGTAACGAGAAATTGAAAGCGGACATCGGCGAGGTTAAGGATTTCGGCTGGCTGGTGACGGGCGGAACTGTGGCGAACAGCGCCGACGGCAACGCATCGCTTAACTTCAAAGTGATCGGCGAAAAGCGCAACGTGAATGCGAGCGTCCAACTCATTTATAAAGAAGGGCGAACGTGGCGCGTTGCCGGCGCGACATACCAGAACGATGCGGGGCGCACGATTGAGTTGCTCGACAAGTACGAATCCGAAGACGCTTCTGCGCCCGGCGGAAGTTCCGCCGAGAGTGATAACGAATGAAGGGAAGAGGCATCGCAGTTCTAGGCTCGACCGGATCAATCGGATGCAACACGCTGCGCGTTGTTGAATCACTCGGCGACCAATTCAAGATCGTCGCGCTTGGAGCCGGAGGTAACATTGCAAAGCTCGCCGAACAGATCGAGCGGCACGAGCCTGAACTGGTCTCCATCAAGTCGGAAGAGTCGGCGGAAGAATTACGGGGAGAGCTAAAGCGCCGGGGTGTTCGACGCCCGCGCCTGCTCACGGGCGAAGCCGGAATGATCGAGGTGGCGACGCATGAGCGCGCCGACTGTGTGGTGAGCGCAACGGTCGGGGCGGTCGGGTTTGTGCCGACCCTGCGCGCGCTCGAAGCGGGAAAGCGTGTCGCGCTCGCCAACAAAGAAACGCTTGTCATAGCCGGTGAATTGATTACCCGCGCGGCGCGCGACTCCGGCGCGGAACTCCTCCCCATTGACTCCGAGCACAACGCGATTCATCAGTGCCTGCGCGGCGAGAAGCGCGCCGAAGTCAGGCGGCTCGTGCTGACCGCATCGGGCGGTCCGTTCCGCACCGCCGACAAGCGGCAGATAAGTGAAGCGACCGTTGCCGAAGCGATGCGCCATCCCACTTGGGAGATGGGCGCGAAGGTCACGATTGACTCGGCGACGCTGATGAACAAAGGCCTCGAAGTGATTGAAGCCCACTGGCTGTTCGGCTTCACCGGCGACGAAATCGCCATCATCGTTCATCCCGAATCAATCGTGCATTCGATGATTGAGTTAATTGACGGCTCGGTGATCGCGCAGATGGGCGTCACCGACATGTGCCACGCCATTCAGTACGCCCTCACCTATCCTGAACGACAAAAAAATTTACTGCCCCCGCTTAATCTGGCAGGTCTCGGTGCGCTCCATTTTGAAGCGCCCGACATGGAGCGCTTTCCCTGCATCACGCTGGCCTACCGCGCTCTCGAATCAGGCGGCACGCTCCCGGCGGCGATGAACGCCGCAAACGAAGTGGCGGTCGGCGCTTTTATTGACGGGCGCATCCGAATGACTGAGATTCCCATCGTGATCGAGAAGGTAATGAAAGGGCACGAGACACGCCCCGTCACAAACCTTGAAGTGGTGCTTGAAACCGACAAGGCGGCGCGCGCGTCCGCGCACTCAATTATCGAAATGCTGGACGCAGCAGACAGAAGACAGGAGTCAGGAGTCAGGAGTCAGAAATTAAAATCAACGATGTAATAATCGTGTATATGAACGGTGAAAGCAGGTGGGCGTGCGTATGACGCAGTTCGGACGAGACGCACATACACTCTGTCTCCTGACTTCTGACTCATGTCTTCTGTTCCGGGCGTTCGTTTGACGCGCACAACGCCTGCCGCGTAAACTTCCGTACAACCGGGCACGCGGCTTGTGCCTCTAAACGTTCGCTAGCGATCACATAACTTAAAGGCAAAGTAACGTAACATTCATGAACTTTTATTTAATCAGCACACTGGCCTTCATCTTCATTCTGGGCGCCGCAGTTGTCATCCATGAGTTCGGGCATTTTATTGTGGCGAAACTTCTGGGGATTCGCGTCGAGACGTTTTCAGTGGGTTTTGGCAAGCGTTTGTTCGGGCGGCGGTGGGGCACGACGGATTATCGCCTCAGCCTGATCCCGCTCGGCGGCTACGTTAAGCTCGGCGGCGACGAGTCGAACGCCGGGATCGAAGGTGAGAGCGCGGCGGACATTCCCGTTGGGGAGCGTTTTGATTTGCGCCCGCGCTGGCAGAAGTTTCTCGTCGCCGTCGCCGGGCCGGTGATGAACATTCTCACAGCGATTGCCGTGCCCTTTGTCGGCGCGATGGCGACGGGCGTGCCAATCGCTCCGTCGCTGGTCGTCAAAAGTGTGAGTCAGGGCGGCGCGGCGGAAGTGGCGGGCATTAGGCCGGGCGACCGCATTGTGTCTTTCAACGGGCGCGAAAATCGGGAGTGGGACAAAATCAGAAACGACGCTTTGATCTCGCCCGAACAGCCGCTACCAATTGTCGTCGAGCGCGACGGGCAACAGATTCCTCTCTCCGTCACACCGAAGAAGCGCGTTGATGGCGGCGAGGCGATTGGCGAATTAGGATTCCAACCAGACTTCGGTAACATTCCGGTCATCGTTGATTCCGTGTCCGACAATTCGCCGGCGTCCGAAGCCGGATTGAAACCTGGCGACCGCATCCTGACAATCGGCGGCGAACCGGTGAGCAGCGACGAACAAGTTGTTCAGTACATCCGAGATCATAAGGGCGAGCCGATTCGCTTGAACATCGGGCGCGGCAGCGAGAATTTGGAAATCGTGGCAACGACGCGAATGATTGACGGAGTTGACCGGCTCGGTTTTTCGCCCCGAGAAGACTACCCTTTGCAGCGTGCCGGTTTGTTCGGTGCGCTCGGCTATGCCGTTGACCGCAACCTCGAGTTCATCCGGCTCACGGGGGTTGCGCTGGGTCAGGTCTTCAGCGGGCGGCGTTCGATGAGCGACACCTTCTCCGGCCCGATTGGCATCGCCAAAGCGTCGTCGCGCGCCGCCACCGAGGGGGGCTGGGAAGGCGTCTTCGGAATGCTCGCGTTTCTCAGTTTGAACCTCGGCGTCTTTAATCTGCTGCCAATCCCGGTGCTCGACGGCGGAATGATCATGATGTTGTTCATCGAGGGCACGCTCGCAGGGGTGGGGCTAAAACTCTCGATGGCGATGCGTGAGCGAATCCAACAAGTGGGGTTCGTATTCCTACTTCTTTTGATGGGTTTCGTCATCGTCAACGACATTACGAAGACGGCTTCGGAGTGGAGCCGCCGCCCCGCTGCTTCCGAAACTCAACAGAGATGAGCGGGAAGGTAAAAGTAAAAAGGCAAAAGCGAGCGCAAGTTGTGGCAGCGTGGTTGCTTAACTACTAAGCCGAAGATTCTTTTTCAGGTGTACAAGTCGTAACAATCATGTCCCTAAGTTCAAGGCTCCGACGGATATTTCGGAGCCTTGAACTTTATCGAGAATAAGAGCATGCGAAAAAGCAGAGCGGTAAAAATCAAAGACGTTGTGGTCGGCGGCGGCGCACCAGTCTCCGTGCAGTCAATGACGAAGACCGACACGACGGATGTCGCCGGCACCGTCCGTCAGATCGAAGAAATGATGCGCGCGGGTTGCGAGATCGTGCGCGTCGCCGTTCCCGACAAAGAAGCTGCCGTCGCGCTCAAAGAAATCAGAAAGCGCGTCCCCGACGTGCCGCTCGTCGCGGATATTCACTTTCACTACCGGCTGGCGCTCGCCGCGCTTGACGCGGGGGTGGATAAGCTGCGGCTCAACCCCGGCAACATCGGCCCGGTCGAGCGTGTGCGCGAAGTGACGCGCGCCGCCGCCGCGCAAGGTGTGCCGATTCGCATCGGCGTCAATGGCGGCTCGCTCGAAAAAGACCTTCTGGCGAAGTACGGCACGGCGACGCCCGAAGCAATGGTCGAATCGGCGCTCCGGCACGTCCGCATTCTCGAAGACCTCGCCTTTCACGACATCATCATTTCGCTGAAGGCCTCGGACGTGCATCGCACGGTCGCGGCTTACCGCCTGCTCGCCGGGCAGGTTGATTACCCGCTTCATCTCGGCGTCACCGACGCCGGCTCCGCGTTCAGCGGCTCGATCAAGTCGGCCATTGGTCTCGGTATCTTGCTCCACGAAGGCATCGGCGACACGATTCGCGTTTCGCTCGCCGCCGAGCCGCACGAGGAAGTGAGAGTGGCGTGGGAAATCTTAAAGGCTCTTGAAGTCAGAAAACGCGGTGTGACGGTCGTCGCGTGTCCGACCTGCGGGCGGCTCGACGTTGATAACTTCATGGAAATTGTGACGGAGATTGAGCGCCGGCTGGCGCACGTTGAAGAGCCGTTGCACCTTTCCATTATGGGTTGTGCCGTCAACGGCCCCGGCGAAGCCCACGACTCCGACCTCGGCGTGACGTTCGGGCGCGGCGTCGGCATGATTTATAAGAACGGCGTCCCGATGCGCAAAGTCGCCGGTGAAGACATCGTCGAAGCATTCGTCGCGGAGACTGAAAAATTAATCGCCGAAGGCGGCAGTGCCGCGCCGAGTTCCATGCCTCAACTCGTTAACATCAAATGAACCTTTAGCATAGAGAGTTAAAGAATCAGGCCGCGCTTCTTTGAAGGCGGCCTGATTTGTTTTCGGAATTGAGTAGAGTAAGAGTCGTTTGGGATTGATGTAATTGCCGGGAGCGCGGGCATCTTGCCCGCCATGAGCGCGCGCGCGAACAGTTTGACTCGCCTAACGGCTCGTTGGCGGGCAAGATGCCCGCGCTCCCGGCTAAACACATTCGCGTGTCCCTTCAGAAACGAGTGCTGAGCAGGCGGCGCGCTTTCGTTACGGACTCTTCATATTCAACAAGGAAATCGGGATGAGGCGTCATGTCGAGGATGTAGTCAATCTGTTTGCGCGCATCGGCGGGACGTTTGACGGCGAGGTAGGCTTCGGCTAGTCGGAGGCGCAGCAGGGAATTTTCCGCGCCGAAGCGAAGACCTTTTTCGAGAATCTCGACGGCGCGCTGGCGGTCGCCGCCCATCATCTCCGGCACTTCCAAATCGAGGCGTCCCAAAACCATGTAGGCGCTTCCGCCCTGAAAGCCCTCATCAATTCTGATGACGGTTTCCATTTCGCGCCGTAAATCTTTTACCGCCGAGAGGCCGGACAACGGTCCCTGAAGTTGCGCATTACCACCCTTATTCGCGCCCAGCCAAAAATGGCCTTCGGGTTTATTCTGCTGTACCCTGACCGCCGCCTCACCCGCCGCGATTCCGTCACGAAAAATCGCCTCCCGCTCACTCCTGTCCGTTGAATTATTGCCGAGCCGGTAGGTCAGCCGCGCCATCCGCCACGCCGCGTCGTAGTTAGAAGGTTCCAAAGCCCGCACCCGCCGTAGCACTTGAATGCCGTCGCGCACCTCATCCAAATTCTCACGCTGCGCGTAGTTCTCATCGGCCTTTCGTAATAAATCGGCCACCGGAAGAGGCGGGGATGAAACTTCCGAAGTCGCCGGCGTGGGAGGCGACGCGCAGGATGAAACGGCCACGCAAGCAAAACCGAAAAGAATAGAACGGCAGATTCGTCGCCGCACCGGGAAGAAGACGGATCGAAACATAAGGACAGAATCACGTAGAAAAAAGGAAAGGGGGAAAGGTTAAAGGGTAAAGTAGGAAGAGCGTCAGCGCATTTCCCTTTCCCCTTTCCCCTCTCCCCTTTTCCCCTTCTGCTGTTGTCGGCGTCTCACATCATGAATCCTAAATTCGGAGTCGAGAAGTTTCCGATTAAAGGAAAGACCCCTGGTAGATCGGAAGCGCTGACGCCGTACCATGTGGCGAGCGTCGCGGCGTATTGTTCGACGGAGGCCGTCGGTATCCATCGCCCGCGATTGTCGGTGTCGTCGGGGCCGCCGAGTTGAAGAGTTGGGAAGACGGTGCCGTCCAGTCCCGGCACGCCGTAGAAATCGCCGCCGCGCACCGCGCCGCCCATCACGAAATGATGATTGCCCCACGCGTGATCCGAGCCGACGACGCCCGATCCTGTGCCGGCGGGTTGCAGCGTGCGCCCGAAATCCGAGTGGGTGAAAGTAGTGACCTTGTTCTCCGCGCCAAGTTCGACGGTCGCGTCGTAGAAGGCTTTCATCGCTTGGCTCACCTGCGTCAGCAAGCTGGCCTGTGTGCCGACTTGATTCTGATGCGTATCGAAGCCGCCGAGCTGGCAGAAGAAAATCTGACGGGTGACGCCGAGCGAAGGCGAAGCCTGAACATGCTTGATGACCTTTGCGACTTGTCTCAACTGATTGCCGAGCGTCGTGTTCGGAAAAGGGGTTGCGAGCGCCGGGTCAACATTCAGCGACTGACCGATGTCGAGCGCCTGCTGAGTCTTGTCGCTCACCGCTTTGACGAGCGTGAAGTCGCGGTCAATCGTGCGGAGATAGTTCATCGAATTTCGGCGTGCGGCTTCCTCCGCCCCGGTGCTAAAACCGTTGAGCACGAGCACTTGATTAAGCGGCGTCGGCGCGGGCGCGATTGAGAGTGGCTGCGCCGTCTCCCCTTGAATGAAGGAGCCACCCGACAGCGCCGTGATCATCGGGAACCCGGAAGAATTGGGGCCGAAAAGGTCGGCGGTGCGCCCGCCCCAACCCGTCGGGCTGACGGCATCAGCTCTGGCCGTCTGCCACTGCGCGATTTGATCCGAGTGCGAGAAGAGTTGGTAAGGCCGGGCGACTCCGCCGCCTTGGTACTGCTGTCTTGTCAGAGGCTGGACGAGCGGCCCGACGTTACACACGACGGCGAGTTTCTGCTGCGCCCACAGCGTGCTCAACTCCGGCAGACTCGGGTGCAGGCCGTATGGCTCATTGATACTCGACGGCGTAATCGGCAGCAGGCTCGTGTCGGCGATGGCAAGTCCCGACGCGCCGCGCGCCGCCGAGTACGAAGAGTAGCCGGAAGAACTGAGCGGCACAATCAGGTTGTTGCCGTCGTTGCCGCCGGCGAGGAAGATGCACACCAGCGCGCGGTAATCCGCGCCGCTCTGCGCCATCACGCTCAAGGGGGCGAAATGCTCAATGCGCGTGAAGAGTGTAGCGGCTCCGAGGGCGCACCCGGCGCGGCGAAGGAATTGTCTGCGTGTGTGTCTCATGATTATCTCTCCACCTGATACTGCGACGA
>JBPCPQ010000109.1:0-2641 GCA_050999015.1 Pyrinomonadaceae bacterium
AGGCTGGGACGGCGCAAAAGATGGTCCTGAACATGCTTTCGACGGCGACGATGATTCGTCTCGGCTACATCACCGGCAACCGTATGACGAACCTTCTGCCGCGCAACACGAAACTGCGCGACCGTTCGCTACGCATCCTCGCGGCGGAAGCCGGCATTGACGAACAACGAGCGCGCGCCGTTCTCGACGCGGCGAACAATGATCTGCGCGCCGCCCTTGTGATGCACAAGACGAATCGCACACGCGACGAAGCCGAGCGCGCGCTCCAACAAGCGCGCGGCGTCGTGCATAAAGCCGTCGAGTTGCTTTCGACTGAGAACGGATGAAAGTATGAGCGTCTCAGCGAAAGCCTGCTCTGCATGATGATGTGAGAGAATGTCCGCCTCGAACATCTCCTGCTTTTGCCTTTTACCCTTTTACTTTTGCCATATCGTTTAATCGTTGATGAAATCGCTCGACCTTGCCATCATCGCCGCTTACCTGCTCGGCATTACGCTGTTCGGCGTCTGGTTTTCGCGTAAGCAGCAGACGACGCGCGATTACTTTCTCGGAGACCGGACGGTGCCGTGGTGGGCAATTGCCGCTTCCATCGTCGCTACCGAGACCTCGACGATCACGTTCATCTCGGTGCCCGGCATCGCTTTTGCAAAGAACGGGAATTTCCAATTCCTTCAACTCGTCCTCGGCTACATGCTGGGGCGCATCGTCATCTCGCTGCTCTTCATCCCGTCGTACTTTCGCGGCGAGTTGATGACGGTCTATCAACTTCTCGAACGGCGCTTTGGCCTAAAAATCAAAATGCTCGCGGCGGCTCTGTTCGTCATTATGCGCAACATCGCCGACGGCGTGCGCCTGCTCCTGACGGCGATTGTGCTCACCGCCGTCTACACAGCCTTTCAGCCGCAGGCCGACACCGACACGATCATCGTCGCTTCGATTGTCCTAATCGGAATCGTGATGATTATTTTTACTTACTTCGGCGGAATGGAAGCGGTGATCTGGGTCGAGGTGGTGCAGCTAGGAATTTACATCGCGGGCGCGATTGCCGCCGCCATCGTGCTCATCAATTTGACGGACGGCGGCTGGAACACCGCTCTCGCCCTCGGCGCGCAATACGATAAGTTCAACGTGTTCGACTTCTCGTTCGACCCGACAAAGACATTCACGTTCTGGGCGGGTGTTATCGGCGGGTGCTTCCTGACGATGAGCACGCACGGCACGGATCAATATCTCGTGCAGCGATACCTCTGCACCGACCGCCCGAAGCGCGCTGCCGCCGCGCTTCTTTCAAGCGGCGCGGTGGTGCTCGCGCAGTTCGTCGGTTTTCTCATCATTGGGGTGCTGCTCTTCGCCTTTTATCATCCGTACACTGACGCCGCATACGCGACGCTTCCCGCCGGGTCGGCGGCGCCCTTCACGGGCGGCGACCGCGTCTTCCCTGACTTCATCACACAACATCTACCGACCGGATTGTCAGGTCTCGTCGTCGCCGCGATCTTCGCCGCCGCGATGTCTTCTTCCCTTAACGCCATCGCCGCCACATCGGTAAATGATCTCTACAAACCTTTCGCGCGCGGACGGGACGACCGGCACTTCCTGAAAGTCTCACACGTGCTGACGCTCGTGTGGGGCATCGTGCAGATTGCGGTGGCGCTCGCGGTGCGGCGGCAGGGTCGCTCGGCGCTCGATCAGGCGCTGAGCATCGCGTCGTTGATTAACGGCCCCGTGCTCGGCGTGTTTCTCGTCGGCACATTCCTGCGCCGCGTGGGGGAGCCGCCCGCGCTCATCGGAATGCTGGTGAGCATCGCTGTGATGCTTTATGTACGCTTCAACACACCAATCGCGTGGACGTGGTATGTGTTAATCGGGAGTGTAATCACACTCGCCGTCGCGTGGCTCGCAAGTTTTGCTTTCGCACCCGCGCCGATTGAGCGTCAGGACGAATTGTCTCCGGCAAGCGAATAGACAAGAAGGAAAAAGTAAAAAGGCAAAGGGTAAGAGTCGAAGAAAGTGACAACGATTCTAATTGAGTGCTTAAATCTTTGTCAGCGGCGGAAATCAAAGAGTTACAAATGAAAGGAGCGCAGTTCGTCATCCACAAATTAAACCTAATGCGTGACTCTTTATTCGCCCCGCAGGGGCGTAAAAGTTACACGTTGGGTAAGTTCTTTATCGCGGCGTTAGTGTGCGCTTCTCTCCTGTTCGCACCGCACGCTTCATCATCGGCGCAACAAACGACGCGACATCATGTCGGTTCGTTAGCCAATCGTCGTTCGGACGCATCAATCGCTCAGAGTGCGCCAACGGTGCGCCCGTACCAGCGTCGCGCATCGCGCGAGGCTTTAGCGTGGGCGGATGCCGAATTGCGGCGCATGTCGCTTGAAGAGAAAATCGGACAGCTTGTCTTCGTCGGCATCAACGCGGCGTTTCTCAATCAGGAGAGTGATGCTTACCGCGCGTTGCGCCGGCAGGTCGAAGAGAATCACATCGGCGGCATCATTCTGTTCCGCGGCCCCGTCTATGAATCGGTGCATCTCGTTAATCGGATGCAAGCGCACGCCCGCCACCCGCTCCTCATCTCCGCCGACTTGGAAGCGGGAGCCGGGATGCGCTTCGACGACACGGTGAATTTTCCGTGGAA
>JBPCPQ010000244.1:0-1767 GCA_050999015.1 Pyrinomonadaceae bacterium
AGAATTACTTTCTGGTGCGCGGCGGAGAGAATGTCGGCGGATTCGGCCATGAAGTGGACGCCGCAGAAGACGATGAACTCAGCCTCGGGGCGCTCCGCCGCGAGCACCGACAGCTTGAACGAGTCGCCGGTGACATCCGCATGACGAATCACGTCGTCGCGCTGGTAGTGGTGGCCGAGAATCACAAGGCGCTCCCCCAACTCCGCGCGCGCCGCTTCAATGCGTTCGCTCAACTCCGTCTCCGAGAGTCCGAAGTAATCCTCAATCGCAGGGGCTTTCTCCAAAATCGTAGTCATTGTTTAAGTATCCTCCATTCACGCTCGCACTTCACAGGCACGAGGGGCGGCGCAAACTCTCCCGCGCTGAACATCAAAATATCGCACTTTGAAAATTGAAGCGCAAGCGCCCAAAATCAGGATGCATATAAACTTCAAAAGTGCGGCACATTCGCGCGACAAACTTACTGCGTCGTTGGACTAACATTAGATGCAAAAGAGCCATTAAGCGTTAAGCGTAAATTGGAAATAGCTTCATAAAGAAAATCGTGAACCGCAGGTGCTTAACGCAGCTTACGATTCACGATTATTTCGATTGACGATTCACGACTTCAGGGGCGCGTCATCCTCTCCGGCTTCACGTGTTCGTCAAACTGTTCGCCGGTCAACAGCCCAAGCTCGACGGCGGACTCGCGCAACGAGATGCCTTTCTTGTGGGCGTGCTTCGCGATCTTCGCGGCGTTGTCGTAGCCGACGTGCGGATTCAGTGCCGTCACCAGCATCAGCGAGTTGTTGAGATGCGCGGCAATCTGCTCGCGGTTGAGTTCAATGCCGGCGATGCAGTAGTCAACAAAGCCGTGCGAGGCGTCGTGCAGCAGGCGAACTGAGTGGAGCAAATTGTGGATCATCACGGGGTTGAAGACGTTCAGCTCGAAGTTTCCCTGCGAACCCGCAAATCCTATCGCCGCGTCGTTCCCCATAACCTGCACGGCGACCATCGTCATCGCCTCGCTCTGCGTCGGGTTGACTTTGCCCGGCATGATTGAGGAGCCGGGTTCGTTCTCCGGCAGGACGAGTTCGCCGAGTCCGCAACGCGGCCCCGACGCCAGCCAGCGGATGTCGTTCGCAATCTTCATCAAGCTACCGGCGAGCGTCTTCAGCGCGCCGCTCGCAAACACCAACTCGTCGTGGGCGGAAAGCGCCGCGAACTTGTTCGGGTGCGACTTGAAAGGAAGGTTCGTCAACTCGGCGATCTTCTCGGCGGCGCGCTCCGCAAATTCTGGATGAGCATTAAGGCCTGTGCCGACCGCCGTGCCGCCGATGGCGAGGTCGTAGAGTCCCGGCAACGTCATTTGTAATCGCTCGATGTCGCGCTCAAGCAAACTGGCCCAGCCCGACATCTCCTGCCCGACGGTCAGAGGCGTCGCGTCCTGCAAATGCGTGCGCCCGATCTTCACCACATCCCGGTACTCTTTCGCTTTCGCATCAATCGCGTCATGTACTTTCTGGATTTCGGGGATAAGCTCGTTCATCCGCTCGGCGGCGGCGATGTGCATCGCGGTTGGGAAGGTGTCGTTCGACGATTGAGACATGTTGACGTGGTCGTTCGGGTGGACGGGTTCCTTGCTGCCCATCACGCCGCCACTAATTTCGATGGCGCGGTTCGAGATGACCTCGTTGGCGTTCATGTTGGTCTGCGTCCCCGAACCCGTCTGCCACACACGCAGAGGAAAATGCTCGTCGAGCTTTCCCTCAATCACTTCATCGCAGG
>JBPCPQ010000177.1:0-3773 GCA_050999015.1 Pyrinomonadaceae bacterium
CTTGAGCCGCTCGGCGAGAAACTTCGCCGTCGCGTCGAGGCCGGGTGACGGCGTGTCGCGCCCGGCCATCTCGTCGGAAGAGACGAAATAAAGGTCTTTCTTCAACTGCGCCGCCGCGATGCGTTCCGCCGCTGCACGCGCGCCACTCGGTAAGCTAGATTTTGTTGTGACTGGGGCAGTCGCCGTGCCCGTCTGGCTTTGAACGCGGACGAGCGGCAACGATAACGTCAGCGCGACGGCCAGCGGAAAGTTGAGTGCGAAAAATTTCTTCATGTTTGCTCCACCGAATAGGATTGCTGCAAGCTTGAACGACTGAAAGTAGCTCGGCTTTGATGATAGACGAGGGGCGCGGCGTTCGCCAGCGACCGCGAGACCGCATCGTGCCGCGCAATGTTGGAGCGGGGAAGATTCATCGCCACATCGCGCCAAGCGCGCGGAGAGCGAGACCGGCCAGAAAGATCAGCATCGTAATACGCATCTGCCTTAGCGCGTCCGGCGTACTCCCCGGCGTATTCAGTGAAGAATTGCATGCGAGGTGCTCTCACGCTATTAAAGGTGAGCCACGATGATTCGCGGCATCAGCACCATGAACGAAAAAGTGGGACGAGCCTCAGAATCTCTGTTTTTAACTGACCTCTGGCCTCTGACCTCTAATGAGAGTTCCTCGATTACCGCATCAGCGACGAATATGATTACAGAAGAAATTTTATGAAAAGAGATTGCCGCACAGTACTCAAAACGCTACTCCGGTGCCTGAAACTTCAGTGCCCGGCTTGCGGCCAGTCTTCAATCATCCAAAGCCCGTTCGTCATCAAACACTATTGCTCGGCGTGTGAGGCATTGTTTAAGCGTGAAGACGGCTTCTTCGTCGGAGCAATCCTAACTAACATGGTCATCACGGAGTTCGTAGTTCTGACCGCATACCTCATCTTTCTACCAGTAATCAATTCTCATTATCAAATAATTCTGACGCTCCTCTTAGCCATCGCGCTCCTGTTTCCTGTTGTCTTTTATCATCATAGCTGGAGCGTGTGGCTCAGCTTCGATCACCTCATAGAGACTTTGCCGAAGGCGGATGAGAAAAGACCCTCTAATGTTTGAGCGCGAGGATGAGACGACAGGCCAAAAGGGAAGAGGCGCGCTGCGTGCCGGTTAAGCAGCGCGCCGCTTCATGAAGCTATAGACTTTAAGAAAATGCTTGTGTGCTTGAGAGTCCCGAAGGGACAGCGGAAATTAGCCGGTGGTGTGGACCACCGGAAACTTGTGTTCCGCATGTCACCGCGTCCTGAAGGGACGCCGGAGTTTTCCTCGCACCCTTTCAGGGCGCGAACGTTCTATCAACTCTTATTCCGGTGGTTCACACCACCGGCTAATCTCCGTCAGCGCCTCCGGCGCAAAAACTCCAAAACATTTTCTTGAATGCTATTTAACCGAAGTGGCGAAGCGAGGCTCAAGCGCCGGCCACCATCTTCTGCTGTTGCTGTTTGTCCGCTTGGATACGGTCTCCGAGTTCCACAATTTGCGCCGGACTCAGGATTCCGCGCGCCTGCTCGAACATCTCGTTCTCTTCCACTTCGACGTGATGTTCAACATTCTCTCTCAATTCAACCAAGATGTCTTGCCACTCTTCGTCGTCCATTGGCAACCCCTCAAGCTCGGCCAGAAGGTTTTTCACTTCCTGATGCTCTTCGTAAGCATCGAGCGTAATCTCGCGCGTCGCGGCGGCCTGCTTCAGCACGGGATAGAAAATCGTTTCTTCGGCGTGAGTGTGAAGGTCAAGCTCCTGTTTGAGCTGCACAAAAAGCTGACGGCGTGATGAGGCGTCGCTCGCAGGAGCGGACTCCAACTGCTCGAAGATACGCGAAACCTTTTCGTGATCGTTTTTCAGAAGTTCAAAGACGTTCATGTGTGTCCTCCCAAGATCGTGTCCACAATGCCCGGTGTGCATGCATGTTAAGCGAACGTGCTGGTGCTTCGCAGATGAGTTGAGGCAACCTCAATGCCACCATCATGCAAGCAATTTGCACCGCGCCGACAATACAGCAGCACACCCGCCGGATTGAATAATGATGCGTTATGCCTTTGTAGGCGTTTCGCTGGTGCGCGGGTAAGTTAATGTTGAGGGCTTGACGGCGGCGGAAGACAGCGTCATCCGGGCGTGCTCAATCATGAATCGAAGAGTCAACAACACCGCGATGTTGAAGAACAACCCGAGTAGCGCGGAGAATTGCTCTTTATAAAATGCGAAGACCTGCGTCAGAAAAATCGAGATGAGAATCGAACGCTCGAACCATTTCAATGCAGCAATTCTTGAGCGTCGCATCACCACCACGCCGCAGAAAACAAACGCGCCCGACAAAATCGAAAACGCGAGTTGCGCCACGTCAACGAACGACAAATTGACCGTGCGTTCGGCGACGCTCTTGAAAAGGCGCACGCTTAAAATCTGCTCCCATCCCAGTCCGACGACGAAAATCAGAATCAAGACGTAAACAAGCGTGACGGCGAGTTGGGCGACGAAAAACGCCATGACGAGGTAAGGGAACCACCACAGCCCGGCCACGTAACGGTAAGCATCTACGGCAAACTGTTTGATCCGCGCCAGCACACCAACGCGAGGGAGCGGGCGCAATATCACCTTCAGAAGCGAACTCTTTAGCGCCGCAACGAGCGGGTCGGCGGGGTCGCACTTGCCCAGATACAAGAGCGCCCGCTCCTTCTCCTTCTCGTCGAGGTTGTGCAGCGCCGCTTCCTCCATCTCCTTCAGCGCGTTGACGAGATACTCGGCGCTCGAGTAAGTCCGCTCTTTGTGAATGGCGCGAATCGTCAGGAAAATCAAAATGAAGATGACGTAAATCAACGCCACGGCGGGCTGGAAAAAGTAGTCGTTATCGCTCGTGACAAATTTTCCCACTTCGTCAATGAATGTCCCGAATCCGATGCCGCCCGCCACCGCCGCCACGCGCGCCGCCGTCCGGTTGAGAAATGACAGCAGAATGATCATCGCGGCGAGCATCAAAAGCCCGCCCCACAGCATGTGCGCGATGTGCAGCCCGCCGCCGCCGATCTGCGGGTAGCCGGTGAGTTGCAGAAACAAACGAATCACCAGCACCGAGGCCACCGCCGCGACGAGGAAACTTTCGAGGTATGTTCCCGCCTGAAAATTACGAACCAGCAGACGCTCTTTCTTCATCACCCAACACTTATACTTCAATGAAGCCGCTTGGCAGTACCCGGAGCGGGCGCGACCAGTCAATTGCGGTTTTGTGGATTGCGGATTGAAGACGAGGTGCTTTGCCAATCCGCGATTGAGTGGTCGCGCTCGTGATGTGGTAGGCTCGGATTCCTCCCCGAAAGTCCCTGATAAATTTTTCCACGGATGATTAGTATTTGGACAGAGATTGATCGCCGCCGGATGTACGCGCGCGCGTGGCTGAGTGAGGCGCACGCGGTTGACGCTCCGCCAATCGTGCTGATGCATGGGCTGGGCGTTTCGGGTCGCTACATGATTCCGACCGCACAAAGACTCGCGCCCCACGCGCGCGTCTACGCGCCTGACTTGCCCGGCTTCGGACGAAGCGCTAAGCCGCCCCGCCCGCTGAATGTTGAGGAGTGCGCCGACGCACTCGCTGTGTGGATGCGAGCAAACAATCTCACGGGTGCTGCGCTGATCGCCAATTCTTTCGGATGTCAGGTGGTCGTTGACTTAGCGTTGCGGCATCCGTCACTGGTTGAACGAGCGATACTGATCGCGCCGACGATTGATCCGACGC
>JBPCPQ010000144.1:0-7575 GCA_050999015.1 Pyrinomonadaceae bacterium
CCGTCGGAGTTGTACGTGACATCGTAGAGCGAAGGAACGTAAAACCCGCGACCGACGCGCGCAAGCGCGAGCAGCAAATCTTCTTTCGTACTCTGTCGTTCGGCATTGTTGAGAATTATGTCAACAAGCTTCGGCACGAGAATCTCCCCTTCACCGACGGCGATTACGTCTGTGAACTCGGCAATCGGTTCCGGGTTGAGAAACGACGCCGCGCCGCCCATCACGATCAACGGGTCATAGTGCGTTCGCTCACGCGACCACAGAGGGATGCCGCTCATCTTTAGCATCCGCGCCATGTGGTAATAGTCGGTCTCGAACGAGATGGAGAAGGCGACGGCGTCGAAATCGCGGACGGGCGTTTGCGACTCAAGAGAGAGTAGCGGCGTGCCGATTCTTTCGTATTCGCGCATCTCCGCCTCGTCTGGCAGAAAGACGCGCTCACATGACACTTCGGGGATTCTGTTGAAGAGTTCGTAGACGGAGTGAAAGCCGAGATTCGCCATCCCGACGCCGTACACATTCGGATAGCACAACGCGACGCGAAGTTCCGCGCCGCGTTTCAAAGTGTATCCTTCTTCGGTAGTAAGCTTTCGCTTGTAGCTCTCGACGATTTTTTTCATTAGAGGTCGGAGGTCAGAGATCGGAGGTTAGTGAAAGCACTTACTGACATCTAACCTCTGACCTCTTCTTTACTGCCTCGTTCCTTCGAGGAAGGCTTTCAGTTTTCGTGAGCGCGACGGGTGGCGCAGCTTGCGGAGCGCTTTGGCTTCAATCTGGCGGATGCGCTCGCGCGTCACGGCGAAGTGCTGGCCGACTTCCTCGAGCGTGTGCTCCGAGCCGGAGGTGCCGAGGCCGAAACGCATCTTGATGACTTTCTCTTCACGCGGCGTCAAGGTCGCAAGCACCTCGTCGGTGATTTCCCGAAGGTTAGAGGCGACGACGGCGTCCGCCGGGTTGAGGATAGACTTGTCTTCGATGAAATCGCCGAGGTGCGAGTCTTCCTCTTCGCCGATGGGCGTTTCGAGTGAGATAGGTTCCTGCGCGATCTTCAGAACCTTACGCACTTTCGACACGGGAATGTCCATCTTACGAGCGATTTCTTCGCTCGTCGGCTCGCGCCCCAATTCCTGCACGAGCGCGCGCGAGGTGCGAATCAATTTGTTGATCGTCTCGATCATGTGGACGGGGATGCGGATCGTCCGGGCCTGATCGGCAATCGCGCGTGTGATCGCCTGACGAATCCACCATGTTGCGTAGGTCGAAAACTTGTAGCCGCGCCGCCACTCGAATTTGTCCACCGCCTTCATCAGGCCGATGTTGCCTTCCTGAATCAGGTCGAGAAACTGGAGGCCGCGATTGGTGTATTTCTTCGCGATGGAGACGACGAGGCGCAAATTGGCCTCGATCAATTCGCGCTTCGCCTTCGCGGTCTCGTACTCGCCGGTGGTGATGGCCTGCAGTGACCGCTTGATCTCGACGGGCGCGATGAAGTGCTCGACCTCAATCTGCTGGAGCCGGCGCTTGGCGTTGCCGATGTGTCGCTTGTAGTCGCGCTCCTCTTCAGGCTTGATGCGCTTCCTGCTGAGTTTCTCGGTATAGGAGGTCGTCTCCCGCTCGGCTTGCCGAATCTCTTTGTGGACTTTGCGAATCGATTCAATCAGGCGCTGGCGGGTACGCTCCGTCATGTTGAGCTGCGCGATCTCCTGCGCGATTTCGAGACGTGTGCGCGCGACTTTGCGCTTCAGGCGTAAAAGCTTCTTCGACTTTTTGCCGCGCATCAGTTTCTGCTCGGCGCGCAGCATCTCCCACTCTTTCAGACCCTTCTTGAATGACTTGCGGATGTTCTGGATACCTTCGATTGTCCACTGCAAATACTCGTCGGCCTTGTCCTCCTGACCGGTCAATTCGGCCTGATCGGAAAACGTTACGATCTCGCGGATGTTGAGCGCGCCGGCTTCGAGTTCCTCGCCGATTTTGAGCAACTCGCCGACGGCAATCGGCGACCGCGAAATAGCCTTTCGCGTTTTGACCTGCCCGCGCTCGATACGCTTCGCAATCGAGACTTCGCCCTCGCGCGTCAAAAGCGGCACGACACCCATCTCGCGCAGGTAAAGGCGGACGGGATCGTTCGTCTTTTCAAGCGCGCCCGCGCTCAAATCGAGTTCGATGTCCTCGTCGAGGCCGTCCTCGCCCTCGTCGGTCGGTGCGCTCGCCGCCGCCGCTTCGATCAGACGCTCGTCGGAATCGGCGACCGTAATGTTCGAGCCTTCGAGTTTCTGTAAAACGTCTTCGATGTCGTCCGGCGAGACGACGTTATCCGGCAGTTCACGATTGAGATCATCGAATGATAAATACTTCTTGTCGCCACCCAGTTCGAGCAGGCGCTGCATTACGTCGTCTTGATCCTTCTCTTCCATATTCAATGTTGATCCACCTCTAGCGCAGCGTGGTAAAACTTTTCGAGAGAGCGCCGCGCGTTCGCTCGTCTACAAATTATCTTCGGGAAGATGGGAAGTCGCCTTGCGCGCTGTCGCGCGCAACGAGTGTGCGGCTCTGACGCTCCAACTCGAACTTCTCCATCACCAATTCGTCTCGTCGCCGCGCGTCGCCAGCACGCTCGGCGGCGGCAATCTCCGCCACTAATTCCTTCAACCGTCGGTCAATCTTCATCAGACGCAAAGTTAGAAGGCAGCTTTCGGCATCGGCCAGCACATCGTCGGTCGCTTCGCCTTCGGCTCTTTGCGGCTCGCTCATCAGCAGTAGCGGCACAATGTCAACCGCCGCCACGTCGTCCTTCGTTCGTGCGGCAAGCGTGTCAAAGGCAACTTCCGCACCTTCGTTGTCAATATCCTTCAGCGCCTGAAAGATCGCCGCCGTAGTCAACCCGGCATAGTCGTCCTGCTCGACGCGGGGCAGAATGTCACGGCGCAACTCCGCGTCGTGAACAAGAAGCTCCAGTAGTCTCAGCTCGGCTACCGTCGGCGGGGGAGTTTCGGCACGTGCTATTTTCTGCTTCACGACATCGCCATCTGGAACGGGAGCGCCCGCCCTTACCGTCTGCCACAACTCTTGACGCAACGTCGGCTCCTCGATCCGCAAGGCACCCATCACGATGTCAAAATACTCGCGCTTCTGTATCCGACTACGGACAGCGCGCACAAACGGGAGCGCCTCCTTAACAGCCTCGCCCTTTTCGGGCGGGTTGTGAAGGTTACGATCCCGCATTGCTTGATTAAGCACGAATTGAATGTGGGGAAGTGCCTCGCCCCGCCGCTTGTGATATTCCTCTACGCCGTTGACTTTGATGAACTCGTCCGGGTCGGCGTTGTCCGGCAGAACCAGCACCTTGACCTCAAAGTCTTCTGCCAGAAGAACTTCGACCGCACGTTTGGCCGCTTTTATGCCTGCACTATCACCATCATAATTGACTACCACTTTACGTGCAAACCGACCCAGTAGTTTCACCTGCTCCAGCGTCAACGCCGTTCCGAGACTCGCCACCGCATTCCGCACGCCGTATTGGTAGGGAATCACGACATCAAGGTAGCCCTCGACGAGAATGGCGAACTTCTTTTTGCGAATTTCGTCGCGCGTTTGATGAAGTCCGTAAAGATGCCGCCCCTTAACGTAGGCCGCCGTTTCCGGCGAGTTGAGGTACTTTGGTTCGCCGCCGCCCGGCAGCACGCGCGCGCCGAAAGCGACGGGGCGGCCATGCGCGTCCAAGACCGGAAAAATCACGCGCCCGCGAAACCGGTCATAGAAGCCGCCGCCGTCTTTTTTGACGACAAGGCCGCTACGCTCAATCTCGCCCGCGTCCGCGCCGCGCTTTTTGAGGTGCGAACTCAGTCCGTCCCAACTATCGGGGGCGAAGCCGAGGCGGAATGTTCGGCTGGTTTCGTCGGAGATGCCGCGACTCTCGACGTACTCGCGCGCCGCCCGCACATCGCCGCCCGCGCCCTCGCGCAACTCCCCCTCCCACCATTCGAGCGCCCACGAGTTGAGTTGAATAACTTCGTCTGCCTCGCGCCGTCTGGCCTCGAACCGATTGTCCTCTTCCATCGCGGGCAGCGGCACATTCGACTTTTCCGCGACAATCCTGATCGCTTCGGGAAACGAGACGCGCTCCATCTCCATCACGAAGTTGAACACACTCCCGCCCTTCTGGCAGCCGAAACAAAAGAAGATGTCCTTCGACGGGTTGACCGAAAACGACGGCGTCTTCTCCTGATGAAACGGGCAGCACGCCATCCAGTTCGCGCCCTTCTTCTTCAAGGACACGTAATCCTGAATAACGCGCACGATGTCCGCCTGTCGGCGCAGATCGTCAATAAATGTTTGCGGGAAGCGCACGGCTTTAGGAGCTTTGGGCTTTTATGTGATTAAGGAAGTCCGCCGGGGCGAAGACCGGCAGCGCCGCGTTTTTATAATCTTCCAGATTACGAGTGACAATCGCGTCGAGTTGGCCGGCTGTGTTGCACAAGCATGCTGCACCGCATCTTCGTAGTCAGCGAACGGTAACGCGAACGCCCCATTGAGGACGGCGTGATTGACCGGACACACCCGCACGGCTGTTAATAAGTAACCGACTGACTCTCGTGCTTTAACAATACCTTTGTCTTTGCGCCCGATGTAGAAAACATTGATCGGTGTGATGCCGGAGACATAGCCGTCGCATGTTCCCTGCGCAATAAGCTCAAACAATTGACCGGCGGGTTCGGCGAAAGGCTCACGCTCTAACAGATAATCGAGCACCACGTCGGTATCAAGAAGGACGCGCATCAGGAATATTTCTCCGTCAGGTATTTCACGTAATCTTCCTTCCATTCTTCGTCCGACGGCGGCGGCCTGTCTGTTTTAAGTATGCCGCGCAGTTGCCGGACGGCAGCAATTTTGCGCTCGCGCTCGCTTTGCCCGGTAGACTCATGTGCTTCTGGCGGAACGGTTCGCGCACCGCCATCGTCTGTCTGCAAATCCTCGCGCAAGCCTCGTGAAATCGCCTTGATCAAAGCGATGCGCTCCGCGATGGAGAGTCGTTTAATCTCTTCAATGAATTCTTGCTGTGTCATAACCACCTCCTGTCAAACGATTCTAACGCAATCCCAGATGAGGCGCACGAAGGGGCTTGACGGTGTAGGTCGTCAACAAAGTTTTGCGGGAAGCGCATAAATCTCAAAACCTGATAGGACTCGTAGTCACTTTCGTTCCCGCAACGACAGGGGGGAACACTTTCTTCTCAAATCCCTTGCTCTCCGAATCGAAATCGTAATAGGTCTCCCCACCGTCGTCATCAATATCTCGGACGACAACTCCGTCTGCGAACGCGGGACCCACGCGCGTGATCTTCAAGAATTGGTCGTAGTCGCCAGGGGTGTTGATAAGGCGGAAGAGCAAGCCACGCTTAACCCCGTGTCTTGCGCCTGCATTAACCCTGACTGGAATAAGGGATGCCTTCTCATGAAATTTTCCGTAAAGTTTGGCACCAGACGTGTAGCCTTTAACGATCTTCTTACGACCGACATATTTTATCGTCGCTTCAATCGGTTGCTTTATGAATCGTTTGTACTTCTCTGGTATTAAAAGTCCTTTCGCTTCATCTCGCTTAGCGGATTCATTTTCGCCTACGAGGAACGGCACAAACTCACAGCAGTGACCGTTAAAATCGTTGTACTCGCCTAGTCCTGCTATGTAGTTGCCGAAATCGGCGATTCTTTCCAATGGGATGAAGTGGTTAACGTGCTTTAACCTCGCAGTGATCCACCGGCGAGAGGTTTTACGCGGGCGGTCGTCGCGGGCTTTGATTTGCTGCTCGCGCTCAACTGTGAAGATAATTTCTGAAGGAGTAATACTGACTTTACCGTAGCTGAAGTCAATCACGGAGAACCACTCATAGACATGCACATAAACGAACCCGCTCTCGGGTGCCCACCGCAGAACACTGCCGCGCATCTCCCCGCCGTCACGGTATGTTCCGGCGAACTCATTTGGGGTTGATTTCACTTCCTCACCGATGGCTTTCCAGCGAGCTTTAAGAGCGTTCGTGTCTTGTTTAGTCGCCTCGGATGGCAAATACCACGGTTCGTAAAAGTTAAGGCCGTGATCCAAACGCTCAGTCTGATTGGTCTGTGCAACAAGATGAAGTGATGGTGTTGCGAGAACGATTGTTGCAGCGAGGATGATGGGAAGCAAAGGGGATTGATGCTGTGGTAAACCTTTCATGATAACTATCCAGCTAAAACGAAAATATGCCGTCGAACTTCTATTGCTTCAACTCGACAATGGTCGCGCCCGCGCCGCCCTGATCTTGGGGGGCTTGATTGAAGCGCGCGACGTGCGGATGGTTGCGCAGAAGTTCGGCGATGACGCGGCGGAGCGCGCCGGTGCCGTGCCCGTGAATAATGCGGACTTGGGCGAGACCTTGCACGTAAGACTCGTCGAGAAACTTGTCGACCCCATCGGTCGCTTCGTCGGTGGTCTGGCCGATGACCTTCAATTCGGCGTGCGCTTCTTCGTGTGACTGGCGCAGGCGAACCTCGGTGCCGCTTTTGCCCGCCATGCGTTGCAGTTTCGCGCCCCGGCTGGTGTCATCCTTTTCCGGCGCGCTTTCGATCAACTCAAGATTCGCAGTTTTCTCGCGGAAACGCAGCGAGCCGATCATCACTTCGGCCTCGCCGTTGTTTAAGCGCTCGACTACGCCAATTGAATTAAGCGTGCGCAGTCGCACGCGGTCGCCCGCCCGAATCTCGCGTGCGGGCGGCGCGACTTGCGCGGAAACAGCGGACGCCGGCTGTCTATCATCCCTCTCCCCGCGATGAACGACACGCACGCCGCCGCGCCCTTCAATGGCTAACGGGGCAGATGCGGCTTTGGCTTGCGCGGCTCTGGCTTGTGCTTCGCGTCGCAATTCCGCTGCGCGGCGTTCGGCCTCGCGCTCGACGCGGGCGCGTGCGGCGCGGTCTTCGATCTGCGCGAACAATTCCTGCGAGCGTCGCTCAAAGTCTGTGACGGCGGAGCGCAATTCGCGGTCGAAGAGTTGTTGACGTTCGCGCTCGCGCCGTGCGGCTTCGGCGTCAAGCGATGAATACTTTTCCGCCACCGCCGCCCGCTCTTCTTCGAGGGCGCGGCGCAAACTCTCGGACTCCTCGGCTTCGCGCTTAATGCGCCGAAGGTAATCAGCCGACGCGAGCGCCGACTCGCCGACGCGCGCGGTGGCGGCGTCAATGATTTCATCAGGAATGTGAAAGCGGCGCGCGATTTCTAATCCTGACGACGCGCCCGCAACACCGACGAGCAACTTGTAAGTCGGCTGCAAAGTTTTCTCGTCAAACTCGACACTCGCGTTGACGACGCCTTCATCACTCGCGGCATACATCTTCAGGCCACTGTAATGCGTTGTCGCGACGACGTGCGCGCCGCACTCGCGGCGGAAGTGGTCAACCACGGCGACGCCGAGCGCCGAGCCTTCTTCCGGGTCGGTGCCCGTCCCGACTTCATCGAGCAACACGAGCGCGGGACTTTCGCACAGTTCGAGCATGCGGCGGATGTTGGCGATGTGCGCGGTGAAGGTCGAGAGGTTGG
>JBPCPQ010000234.1:0-4439 GCA_050999015.1 Pyrinomonadaceae bacterium
GCCGCGTTTCATCCTACTGCCGTTCTTCTTTGTCGAGTTGGGCGATGAGAGCATCCATCACCTGCCTGTGAACATCGTGCGCCTGAAGGCAAAGCATTTCATCGAATAGTCTCGGCCACAGCCTCTCGAAGTCTTCTTCGGTAGCCAAATGGTTCGAGAGGAACGAGGCGCGCATCAACTCCTTCTGGGTGAAAATCTGCACGGCACGTAAATCATCTGTGTCCGTGATTATTTTCTGCTTGATGGCTTGCTCTTCGAGTATGCGCCGGTAGACGCGGACGAAAGCTTCCACGTCATCTTCACGGAGACTCACTTCTGGCCGCCTTTCTTCTCAGCGAGGTGCTTAGGCGACTTCATCCGCTCGCACCCAATCCATCCCTTGAATGACCTGCTCCGACATCTCACTCAGGGGGCGCGCAGGCGTTTCGCGCTTGAGATCGTCCATCCGGTTGAAAGCTTGCATCAGCCCTTCACTGTTGATGACGACTCTTTGTTCGTGCGAGATACTGTCAACCGACCATTCCCTGTTGTACTTGCGCCACGCCACGCCAAGCGCCGCCGAAAGAGACCCGTGGTAAGTCTTACGCCAGTCGGGTGAGAAAGGTGGTCGCGCGCTCAGCATGTATTTGACGCTCACTGCTTACCGCCTTCCTGCTCGCCCGCCATCTCTTCATCGGCGTCCTGCTTGAAGCCCTCCGGGAGCTTGCGCGTGGTTCTCGTCTGTGACGCGATTGTGCCTTCTTTCTCGTCGGCACCGGCGTTGACGATCAAGCCTGCATCCTGTGCGCGCTTCTTCAATTTCTCCGTCGCCTTGTCTTCGATCATATCTTGCCTCTCTTTTTACCGTTCGATTGTATGAGCTTGGCTTTGGGCGGTCTGCCTAATGGCCGGTCCGCGACAAGCGCCAAATCAGAAGATTTAATAACCAAATCTCGTCCAAACTTCTCAGCCGGCAGCGTTCCCTCAAGAATCATCTGCCGTACACGCGCGGGAGTGACGCCTAATCTTTCCGCCGCTTGTTTGCTGGTTAGTGTGTCGTCCATGAGGCGAACTTTAACGCACAAAAAAGATTTACGCAAGGGTGAGTTTTATGTCTGACAGAAAGCTGGCGTGGAAGTAAGGTTTACCCATCAGTTAGATGTTCTACTAAGAGAGGCGAGAAACGAAGCGCGGTCTGAGGTTGAAGATTTCGAGGCATCCGGCGTAGCATCAACTCCAACGTCACAGAATTCGATTGACGATCCGGCCGGAATCAAGGCCCAGTCGTGTTAGCCAACTCATAGAATGGAGGGGAAAATGAAACATCATGCGTTGAAGACTTTGTTGTCGGTGTCGCTAATACTATGTTGCGCGGCGGCGACACTTGCGCGAGGGGCGCAGGAGACGAAACAATCCACCGCTTCAGCCGCGCCGTCGTACCGCGCAGAGTTTTTGAAGGAGATGGACAATCTCGAAAAGAAGCTTGTCAGCCTCGCCGAGGCGATGCCGGCGGAGAAATACTCATGGCGTCCGATGGAAGGCGTCCGCTCGGTCGGAGAAGTTTACACCCACATGGCCGGGTCGAACTTTAACTTCACGCAGTTCTTAGGCATTAAGCCTCCCGCCGGGACAGGAGATGTGGGGAAGATCACCGACAAGGCGAAGGCGGTGGAGATGCTGAAACAATCTCTCGCGCACGTGCGACAGGCGGCGACGAACACTCCCGAAGCGGAATGGGACAAGACCGTGACTTACTCCGGCAGAAACATCGTCGTCCGCGAGGCGTTCTTCCGGCAGGCGCTCGGAATGCGCGAGCACCTCGGCCAATCAATCGCCTACGCGCGGATGAATCGGGTCGTCCCACCGTGGACCGCCGAGCGAGAGGCGCAGCAGCAGAAGAAGCCCGCCACACAGTAAGCACCTTCGACGGAAACAATTGCCCTTATGCAAATCAAACGACAGCCCAAAGTGCATGACGTGATCGTGATCGGTTCGGGAGCCTCCGGCGGGATGGCGGCGTGGAACTTGACGCGGCAGGGCGTTAAAGTTTTGATGCTCGATGCGGGCGACCGCTTCAACAAAGAGGACTACTGGATTCACGTCCTTCCGTATGAGCGGCGCGAGCGCATCGCGCGTGGCGAGAAGCCGTTCGACTTTTACCTCAGCAAGAAAGAGCAGCCATATCTGACGCCCGACAAACAGCCTTTCAATCTGTACCGGGTGTGGGGACATGGCGGAAAAACGAACGTCTGGGGGCGCGTCTCGCTACGTTATTCCGACCTCGACTTCAAAGGGCCGGAGCGCGACGGCTGGGAAATCCCGTGGCCGATTTCTTACGCCGATGTCGCGCCTTATTACGACAAAGTGGAACAACTGATCGGCGTCTGCGGCGGCGCGGATGACTCGGACTCGCTGCCGGGCAGCAAGTTTCATCTGCCGCCGCCGGCACTACGGTGCGGCGAACGATTTCTGCAAAGAGCGGCGGGGCGTGCCGGCATCCCCGTCGTCAACGTCCGGCGCGCGACGCTCACACGCTCGCACAAAGGTTTTCCCGAATGCCACTACTGCGGGCGGTGCGGCGACGGCTGCGATACCGCGAGTTTCTTCAACGCGAGTGATTACTTGATTGCCCCGGCGCTCAAAACCGGAAGACTGGAAATTCGCAGTAACGCCGTCGTCGCACGCATTCTTGTAGACAAAGAAGGCCGCGCGAACGGCGTGCAGTACTTCGACCGCCGCACGAAGCGGGAGCGGCAGGTGCGCGGCAAAGTGATCGTCATCGGGGCGTCGTGTATTGACTCGACGAGGATTCTGCTCAACTCGAAATCCGGCATCTACCCACAAGGCATCGGCAACAATGCGTCGGGCGTGATCGGCAAGTATCTGTGTGAGCAGGTGCGCTTTCACGTCCGGGCGTTTCTGCCACAGTTGTACGGCCAAGCGACGACGAACGACGACGGCATCGGCGGCGAGCACATCTACCTTCCGCGCTTCAATCATCGCGGGGCGAAGCGCGACTATTTGCGCGGCTACGGCATGCAGTTTTGGAATTCGGGCTGCACGACCGCCGGTGCGAGCCACTTTGCGAAAGGACTCGCAGGCTTCGGCACGTCATACAAAAAGGACGTGCGGCGGCATTACCCGGCGTGGATCGAGATGCATCCTTATGGCGAGGTGCTGCCGCGCGCCGACAACTACGTGACCGTTGAGGGGACGCCACCTGACCGGTACGGCGTGCCGCTTCCGAAGATCGTCTTCACCACGGGCGACAACGAGCGGAAGATGATCGAAGAAATGTATGACACCTGCGAGACGATTCTGGGGGAAGCGAAGGCGGAAATCTTCGATCTGAAAAGAGGCCGCGTGGACACCCCCGGCGAGGCGATCCACGAGCACGGCACCTGCCGAATGGGCGACGACCCGAAGCGCTCGGCGCTCAACGCCTTTAACCAAATGCACGAAGTTAAAAACGTGTTCGTCGTGGACGGAAGTTCTTTCACCACCGCGTCGGAGAAAAATCCGACGCTGACGATCCTCGCGCTCGCGTGGCGCGCGACCGACTACCTCGCCGATCATTTTAAGAAAGGTAATATCTAAAAGTAGGTGATAGGTGACAAGTCAGGACACGATTTGTCTTGTTACCTTCTGAGAAAACAACAGGCCGGCGGGAGCGTCAGTTCTTCGCCGGCTCCGTTCTTGCATTTTCCCGCGCGAACAGCCATTCTTAAAATCTCTTCCCCAAGAGTCTCCCGCCGAAAATTTTAAGACGGCAAATCCAATTATGCGGCCTGCGCCTGAAGCGGAATCGCTTCGGCATGAAAGCAGGGCTTTAAAGTTAGTCAGGAGGAAAGTCAGAGTGAAGACTCGACGAGTGAAGCTTATCGTTATCTGCGTCCTGATGTTGTTGCTGGCGGCGCTGCCGGCGGGCGCGCAGCAGACGAAGGTTGTTTCAAACGCCAGCAACTACCTCGACGATCACGAGTCGGCGCGTTCGGATAAATTGACCGACGGTCGTATTGAGAGAGCGGCGCTGCAACCGGGCGAGCCGGACATTGAGATCACGGTCAACGTCCCGGCTTTCCGGTTGACGCTGTGGCAGAACGGCAAGGAGATCAAGACGTATCCGATTGGCGTCGGGCTGAAAGATTTTCCGATTGCCATCGGCGAGCGGCAGGCGACCGAAGTCATTTGGAATCCGTCGTGGATTCCGCCCGACAGCGAATGGGTTCATGAGCGGAGCGGGGTCAGGCCGGGCGAAATCATCAAAGCGAGCGACCCGCGCAACCCGCTCGGCAAATTAAAAATTCCGCTCGGCGGCGGCTACCTAATTCATCAGGCCAAGGGCGTCGGCGACCTCGGCGGCCTCGTTTCGCACGGCTGCGTCCGCATGCTGCAATCAGACCTCTACGACCTCGCGGAGAAGATCGTCGCGGCGCGCTCGGCGCCGGTGACGAAGAAGC